>JBEGSP010000262.1:0-5769 GCA_041179845.1 Pseudomonadota bacterium | reverse complement strand
CGCTCTGACATTAGGCGCTGTTGTTGATGGTCAACCAGTGCTCGCTCGCATTCATTCTGAGTGCCTCACAGGTGACACGCTATTTAGTCTTCGATGCGATTGTGGCACTCAGTTGGAGTCGGCGCTAAAACACATTGCCAAAGAAGGTCGAGGCATAGTCCTTTATCTGCGACAAGAAGGTCGCGGTATCGGTCTGGTGAATAAAATTCGCGCGTATGCATTGCAAGAGTCGGGGGCCGATACCGTTGAGGCAAATCACCAACTGGGATTCGCCGACGATGCGCGCGACTACGCCTTGTGCGGCCCGCTGCTACGCCATTTCACTATTCAATCATTACGTTTGCTGACGAATAATCCACGCAAAATTACTGCACTTGAAGAGCTTGGCATACATGTGGAGCGGGTCGAGCATGTCGTAGGTAGTACGCGCTTCAATTCTCACTATTTGGCGACTAAAGCACACAAGCTAGGCCACCTACTCCCTCAAGGATCAGTGCCAACTCAGGAATCAACCCAGAATCAAACTGCCTCCGTGATCACCAAAAAATAAGTTTTTCAAATATCGGTGCTCGCCGTTTTGTTTTTAAAAGGTACAACAACAATGACTGCTCCACTACTCTTTACACCCATAAAAATAGGGCCCGTCGAATTACCTAATCGCATAGTCATTTCTCCTATGTGCCAATATTCTGCCGTTGATGGCAACGTCAACGATTGGCATCACGCACACTTAGGATCGCTCTCGCTCTCTGGTGCAGGCTTGCTTTACATCGAAGCGACTGCTATTACTCCAGAGGGACGAATTACTCCAGGTTGCGTTGGTTTATATTCCGAACAAAATTTTCACGCGTTGAAAAAATTGGTTGATAGTTTGCGTGCTGTATCGCCTATCAAGTTAGCGATTCAGTTGGGTCACGCTGGTCGTAAAGCATCTAGCCACAGGCCTTGGGAAGGTGGCGAACTTATGACACCTAGCGAAGGTGGATGGCCTACCTTTGCACCCTCGGCGATTGCTCATAAAGAAGGTGAGCTAGCACCAAAAGAATTAAGCAAACAACACATCAAAGATTTAATACAAAATTTTTCTCTCAGCGCGCGTCGTGCACGTGATCTTGGTTTGGATGTCATCGAAGTTCATGCAGCACATGGTTACTTGCTACATGAATTTTTGTCACCTTTGTCGAACGCTCGTAGCGATGAATATGGAGGCTCGCTAGAGAATCGTATGCGCTTTGTCCTGGAAGCTTTTGAAGCCGTTCGTGCAGCCGCCGGTCCTAACATCGCCGTGGGTGCCCGACTGTCAGCAACCGATTGGGTAGAGGGTGGTTGGGATGTAGAGCAAAGCATCACGTTGTCAAAACGTTTGCAAGCTATGGGGGCAGATTTTCTTGATATTTCGTCGGGAGGTGTGTCACCCCACCAAAAAATTAGCATTGGCCCGGGCTATCAAGTGCCGTTTGCCGAAAAGATCAAGGCCGAGATTAGTATTCCTGTTATGACTGTAGGTTTAATCACAGAGCCTAAACAAGCGGAAGATATTCTTCAACACGGTAAGGCCGACATGGTTGCACTTGCCCGTGGCATGATTGCCGAACCGCGCTGGCCATGGCGCGCTGCAGCAGAGTTGGGTGGGACTGTCCAAGGCTCGACGCAATATTATCGTTGCCTGCCTTCTGGCTATCCTTCCGTTTTTGGGGCAATTAAAACATCTCAGCGTTAAGACTGAAAAATATCTTATCAGGCTTATTAGGGCCTGATAAACAAGAAGATCGCTGCAGTTAAGGGAAGTTAAAGGCTTAGATGTCTCCTTTAAGAATTTTCACCCTTGCTTGAAAATTACGCTCACTTGATCCGCCACTGAACGTGGACAAGGCTTACGCCGTTCAATATCATGGCGGATTCACAAAACAACAACGACCTCATCGATCGTCAGTTTGCGGTGATTGTTGATCCAAGTTTTTTCAGGAGACATGCTTATGTGGTCACAAATTTACGACCCATTCAATAACGTTTGGCTTTCAACCTTAGCGGCAGCGATTCCTGTTGTCGTGATGTTGGCCGCTTTGGCCTTCTTCCATATTAAGGCGCACATTGCAGCCTTGATGGGATTGATTGCTGCACTGGTGGTAGCCATCTGGGGATTCACTATGCCTGCCAATGCAGCCGTTGCTTCGGCTTTGTACGGTGCGGCCTATGGATTGTTTCCCATCGGTTGGATTATTTTGAATGTGATCTTTCTGTATCAACTTACCGAGCGCAAAGGTCAATTCACTATTCTGCGTGAAAGTATTGCTGGCATTAGCAGCGATAGACGCTTGCAGTTGTTATTGATTGCGTTTTCATTCGGCGCATTTTTTGAAGGTGCCGGCGGCTTTGGTACACCTGTAGCCGTCACTGGCGCCATGTTAATTGGCTTAGGTTTCGCACCACTCGCGGCCTCAGGTTTATCGTTGATCGCCAACACTGCACCAGTAGCCTACGGTGCTTTAGGTACACCGATCATCGCGCTTGCGGCCGTGACTGGACTCGATATGCTGGAGTTGTCCGGCATGGTTGGACGTCAGTTGCCGCTCTTTTCTTTGATCGTACCGTTCTGGCTAATCTGGGCCTTCTGCGGTTTTCGCGGTATGTTGGCGATTTGGCCTGCAGTGTTAGTTGCCGGTGCTGCGTTTGCGATTCCTCAGTATTTCATTTCTAACTTTCACGGTCCTTGGTTAGTCGATGTGGGCGCAGCTGTTTCATCAATGGCTTGCCTCACGCTCTTTCTCAAAGTGTGGAAACCCAAAGAAATTTGGACCTCACCTTCCGGAAAATTAGACGATGGCGAACACCTTGATGAGGTTGCTCACGTTGGCCATAACTACACGCGCTCTGAAGTGATCAACGCCTGGGTGCCTTGGTTAATTTTGTCGGTCGTGGTTTTGATGTGGGGTATCCCAGAGTGGAAGAAAGTACTTGATGGAATTTCGATTGTAAAAATCGAGTGGCCAAATCTGCATATGCTCGTGCAAAAAATGCCGCCGGTTGCTGCTGTGCCAAAAATCGAAGAAGCCATATTTAAATTCAATTGGTTATCCGCTACTGGAACCGGCATTTTCATTTCTGCAGTAGCCTCAGCCTTCGTGATGGGTTACACAATTCGTGAGATGCTCGCTGTTTATTGGGATACCTTTAAATTACTGCGCTACTCGCTGCTAACGATTGCTGCCATGCTTGCCTTAGGCTATGCAACTCGTTACTCAGGCGTTGATTCGGCGCTTGGCTTAGCCTTCGCCAACACCGGCGTTCTGTATCCGTTCTTTGGTACCTTGCTCGGTTGGTTAGGCGTTGCTTTAACTGGCTCGGATACGGCATCGAATGTGTTGTTTGGTGGATTGCAGCGAACCTCTGCTGAACAACTCGGTTTGAGCCCGGTTCTGATGGCGGCAGCCAATTCTTCCGGTGGCGTGATGGGCAAGATGATTGATGCGCAATCCATTGTGGTGGCATCGACTGCTACCAAATGGTACGGTCATGAGGGTGAAATCCTGCGATACGTATTTTTCCATTCGATCGCACTTGCGGCGCTGGTAGGCATACTCGTTACATTACAAGCGTATGTTCATCCATTCACACTATTAGTGAAGTAAACAATCCGCGAAACAATCTACGTAGTTTCAAACTCATACAACCGTGCAGTGCTGAAAAGCCTGCACGGTTTTTTTTAGCCTAGCTATAGTGTTTCCAAAGTTGATTTGAATTCAACCATGCGCTCTATGCTTGAGACTACGCAAGCTACTGTCCGATCAATTTGCAATTACTAAGCCCCGCGATAACCATAGTCTGTACGTGACGCAAAAAGAGGCGTTGCTATGAGCAATCGTTCACTAAAGAACGAGGCACATCTTTCTATATTTTTAGGAGCGACTATGAATGGAATTCAACAATGGGGTGGCTACGGTGGCCAACAATGGGCACCTCAGGGTTTGCTAGGTGGATTGCTGGGAGCTTCCTTGAGTGGTAGCGGTCGCGGAATCGGTAGTGGATTTGGTAACGCTGGCTGGTCAAATCAGAGTGGGCAAAGCGCGGGCGGCTTTGGAGGTTCGAATCTTCAATTTCAACAAGACCCTTTAGCACAAGCTTATGCACAACAACAGTTGCAGCAACAATTGCAGCAATTGAACCAACAGCAGCAACATCAACAACTGGCTCCGCAAAATTTCTGGGGAAGTAATTTAGGTCAAGGCAATCAGCAATCGGGGGCTGGTATCAGTGGTCTGTTTAGTCAGTCCGGCATGGGCAGTAATTTAAGTAGCAGCGCTAATCAGCAAGGCTACGGTCAAAATCAACAGCTTCAACAACTTCAACAAATCCAGCAGCTACAACAACTTCAGCAGCTGCAGCAATTGCATCAGTTGGCGCATCAACTGTCACACCAGTTATCGCAACAAATCGCTCAACTCCAACAGCAGCAACAACCTTATCAAGCCTACCAGAGCGGTAGTCAACAAGGGTACTCTGGATCGCAACAGACCCTGCACTGATTGGCAGCATAAACCAGAGCCCCCTGCCGCCTAGCGCGGCAGGACCTATTGATAAGGGGAAAACCATGGTAACTAAACCGGAGTCATCTGCTAATGAATTTCAAAGTGGAGCGGCTGCTTTATCAGATAACAACAGCACACAAAGTGGATTAAGCAATGCGGCGTCTAGTAGCGGATCAAACGGCAGTCAAAGTACTAAGCCACGTGAGATGAAACAACGCAAAGGTCGTTTTCTGATTGCACCACGACGTCACCATCAAATGCCAATGATGGATTTAACACCGATACAATTTTCGGCGATTGAACAAGCCCTACGTGATAGTCCCGATATTGACATCATTGATCGCGTCGGTCCTAAACATGCTGTTGGCACACTCGCCTCAGGCATGCCTGACTGCACCGCTGTGCTGGTAGCTCGGATGACGGATGACAAAGCACGAACGCTGTCGCTGCAGTCACAAGGCCAGCTCATTATCGAACGTGATCAACCATTACAACTACTTGACATTAATTCTGCTCAAGCGTCATTGGTCAACTGCAACCTACCCACGACGGGCCCTGCGTTCACCGCTGAATTTCTGGTGCAGGGAAATGGCAGCCCGATTAAAGATGCTGAGGTGTGCCTTGTCGGTGGCTTAATTCCCGCCAGCGGTATCACCGATGCTAAGGGTCGCGTTAAGCTCAGTCTGATGGGTGAAAGCGCACAAAGTTTATGCCGCCTAGTTGTGAAACCGCGAATGGACTACTGGAGCTTCTGCCAAGAGCAACCAGACGTAAGTAGTACCGAAATCAATGTCATAGGATTGCGTGCACTCTCCGAGTGGCCATCGTTAGCGAATTTTCCTCAACAACAGCAGCTGACGTGGGGACAACGAGCAATGCGTCTGGATCAGCTACCTGCGCATTATCGAGGGCAAGGCATACGTATTGCTCTGATTGATTCGGGAATCGCGAACGCACATCAAGACCTGATAAAAATAACGCGCGGCTATGACGTGATCAATAAAACACACGACACCACGGGGTGGACTGTAGATACCATTGCTCATGGATCGCATTGCGCAGGTGTAATCGCAGGCCTGGACTCAACGACAGGAATACGTGGCTTTGCTCCTGAAGCCGAAATTCATGCTTGTAAGCTTTTTCCCGGAGGTCAGATTAGCCAGTTGATTGAAGCACTGGAGTACTGCATAGAAAAACAAATTGATGTCATTAACCTCAGCCTAGGAGGAGAACAAGCATCTGA
>JBEGSP010000261.1:0-3692 GCA_041179845.1 Pseudomonadota bacterium | reverse complement strand
TTTCGCTGGCGATAAATTGATCGTTGTGCTTTTGAGCTTCTTTATCCGCAAGGTTGAGCAAGGCCGCTAGTTCACGACCGATCTGCACCTCGCCACCCGTACCGCTGACTTTGGGTAAGCGATCCATCCCAGATTTAAGACCACTAGCTAATCCCGGCACGTTAACGCCAGCGCGCTGTAGCAATGAGCTCGATGCTCCATCATCCTGATTCAACAGGGCTGTTAACAAATGAACGGGATCAATGTATTGGTTGTCGTTGCCCACAGCAAGGCTCTGGGCATCAGCCAGCGCTTGCTGCAACTTGGTAGTGAGTTTATCGAGACGCATAAATAGGACTCCAGTAAAAGCTAACGTAGAGTCATTATTGGGTCCGACGGACAGAAATCAAGGCTAAAGGGGCAATAGCCCACTAAATCAATCCAACTCCTCCACAAAACGCAAAAAAGCAGGCACTTTAATGAACGTTTTGCTTAGCTGGTATGCCCAATTATTAGCCGACCAGCCAGCGCCAGGTGGCCAAGCCAGCGATACAACACGCCACCGATCCCAGCAGATGGGTGCCGGTATGCAGTAATGCCCAGCCGTAGGTGCCACGCTGTAGCAGCATCATGGATTCAGCTGAGAAGGTGGAGAACGTGGTCAAGCCACCCAGAAAGCCGGTGACAACGAGTAAACGCCACTCAGGTGAGAGATTGGGAAAATCCTGAAAAATACCGACCGCAATGCCAATCAAATAGCCGCCACCCAGATTGGCTAGCAAGGTACCCAAGGGCAGGCTTTCAATACGCGCATTGAGCCAGAGGGATAAGCCCCAACGTGACCAAGCGCCAACCGCAGCGCCGAGTGCGACGGCTAAAAAACTTAGTGCGCTTTGGCCCATTTTTTCATCGCCTCATCATCAGAAACTCGCGCATCCACCCAACGCGCACCAGTGGGGGTTTGTTCTTTTTTCCAGAAAGGGGCAAGTGTCTTGAGGTAATCGATGATGAATTCGCAGGCAAGAAATGCCTCACCACGATGAGCCGAGGTAACAGCCACAAGAACAATTTGCTCCAATGGCTTAAGTGGTCCGACGCGATGAATAACGAGCGCATCAAAAATATCCCAACGCGATTTGGCCTGGTTAACAATGTCCTCCAGTGCTTTTTCAGTCATGCCGGGGTAATGCTCAAGCTCCATCTCTGCGACGTGCTCTCCTTCGTTCAAATCGCGTACCGTACCAACAAAAGTCACCACTGCTCCGACCTTGGGTGTATCAGCACGTAACTGGGCGATTTCTGTCGTCAGATCAAAATCGTGTGTTTGCACGCGAACGGGCATATATGTTCCTTTAACCGCCTGTCACTGGCGGGAAGAATGCCAGTTCACATCCATCAGATATCAAGGTCGAGGTATCTGCCATTTCTTGATTACAGGCGATACGCACAGCACGCCCTTCTGCCAGCGCATCCGCCCACACACCACCGCGCTGGCAAAGAAATTCTCTCACCTGCCCAGCGGTTTTAAGATCGCTAGTCAAAACTAGCGTCTCCTGACTAGTACCAACTGCCTCACGCAAGCTGGCAAAAAATTTGAGATTGATCTGCATAATCAGAAACTTAATTCAGTAAACGGTATGAAGTTTACGACATCTCCCACAGCGATCGCTTGCCCCGGTGGATTATCGACCAGCCCATCACCCCATACGGTGGAGGTCAACACGCCTGAACTCTGATTAGGGAAAAGATCGAGACCACCACCATTATTTACACGCACGCGTAAATATTCGTTCCGACGATCAGGCTTCTTCCAAACAAAATCGGCACGCATGGGATACGACTTGGGAGGCACGACTTTCGCGCCCTGCAAGGCAAGGATGAAGGGCCGAACAAACAGTAAAAAAGTAACGAAGCTAGAAACGGGATTGCCGGGCAAGCCCACGAAGAAAGCATTGGCTGAGTCATTCTCACGGCGCACTTCACCAAACGCGAGTGGCTTACCGGGTTTGATCGCAATCTGCCAAAGATTGAGACGACCTTCGGCTTCCACCGCAGGCTTAATGTGATCCTCTTCACCCACCGAAACACCACCTGAAGTCACAATTAAATCATGTCCCTCACTTGCCTGACGTAGCGCCTGACGAGTCGCCGCTAGGGTATCGGGCACATTCCCGAGATCGGTCACTTCACATCCTAATTGCTGGAGTAAGCCGCGCAGCATAAAACGATTCGAGTTATAAATCGCACCCGGTTTAAGCGCTTCGCCCGGCATAGTTAATTCGTCGCCGGTAAAAAATACAGCAACGCGTAATTTGCGAAATACCGACACACTCGCTAAACCAACCGATGCGGCAAGACCAATTTCTTGGGCTCGCAAACGCGTACCCGACTCAAGAATAATGCTGCCCGCTTGTATATCTTCACCGGCTCTTCGTACCCATTCACCTGAAGCGGGCGTGTGATTAACAGTCACCGAACCGGTGGCTTCATCAAACTGACACTGCTCCTGCATCACTACCGCATCCGCGCCTTCAGGAATTAATGCTCCGGTAAAAATTCTCGCCACTGTTCCCGCCTCCAGAGGCTGGCCCACATGTCCGGCTGGTATGCGCTGAGAAACGCGCAGTCGTGCGCTACCACTAACGCACTCATTGGCCCGGACCGCATACCCATCCATCTGAGTATTGTCCATCGTAGGAACGTTTAACTGCGACTTCAAATGCTCGGCCAATACACGGCCTGTTGCATCGATGGTCGCAATGGTTTCAACATCGATCAATGGCTTGGCAGCACTTAATAGTGAGGTTAGCGCCTCTTGGGTGTTCAGCATGGGCGGTTTTGTGTTCATGTTATTGCCAGTTTCAGTCTCAGTGCGCGGGGAATGGTGGCGTCGACTTACAAACCCGTTCGGGTGGCAACATAACGCTTAATTTCTGCAGCATCAGCTGCCATCACATCAAAGCGTTGCGGCAGTGATTCGATATTCTCAAAGCCAGCAGGACGCTCCGCATCACGGCCCAATGCTTCTCGAATAGTTTCATTAAATTTGGCAGGTAGCGCTGTTTCAAGCACGATCATGGGTACACCTTGTTCGATGTGCTCACGAGCGACTTTAATACCATCAGCGGTATGAGTATCAACGACCAATTGATAACGGGCTGCGGCGTCTTGAATTGTTTTTATACGATCGGTATGCGTTGATTTTCCAGACAAAAAACCAAACTGTTCAATACCAACAAATTCATTGCCATCGCTACCGGGTTTACCGGAGAGATCAAACCCACCTTCTCGTTCTACTTTATGAAAAAGCTGGCGCACGCGATCCGTATCACCTTTGAGTAAATCGTAGATGAATCGCTCAAAATTCGAGGCCTTACTAATGTCCATACTAGGACTACTGGTGTGCAAGGTCTCGGAAGACTTACGTACGCGATAAATACCGGTTTGGAAAAACTCATGCAGCACATCGTTTTCATTCGTCGCAACGATCAATTTTTTGATCGGTAAACCCATCATTCGCGCAATGTGACCAGCGCAAATATTCCCGAAATTTCCAGATGGAACGGTGAATGACACCTGCTGATCATTGGACGTTGTAGCCGATAAATAACCACGGAAATAGTAAATAACTTGAGCTACTACACGCGCCCAGTTAATTGAATTGACCGTACCTATTTTTTGACGCTCTTTAAATTCCAAATCATTCGATACGG
>JBEGSP010000260.1:0-3272 GCA_041179845.1 Pseudomonadota bacterium | reverse complement strand
TCGATGCCCTCTCGAAATCTGCGGAGTCGCGTGGATTGTCACTTTCGCCCGGCGTGTTACCCTACTTACTGACGCACTTTCGACGAGATATGCCATCGCTATCGGCCATGCTCGATGCACTTGATCGCTACTCACTCGAAACCCAGCGCCCAATCACCCTGCCCCTGTTGCGGGAATTACTGCAATCAGGCGAAGCTACTACTAGCCTATGAACCTTGCACTCTTTGATTTAGACAACACCTTACTGCCTCTGGACTCTGACTATGAGTGGGGTCAATTTCTGGTCCGCGCTGGCGCTGTTGATCCGGTATCGTTTACCCAACGTAATCAAATTTTTTATGAGCAGTACCAAAACGGTTCACTCAATCCTGTTGAGTATCTTGAATTCGCTTTCGGAACGCTGTCACGCTTTCCGCGCCGCCAGCTCGATGAATGGCATACACAATTCATGACCGACATCATCGTGCCAGCCATTCACCCGGCTGCACGTGCACTCGTTACCGAACATCAAAATGCGGGTGAGTTAGTCGCCATCATTACGGCAACCAATCGTTTCGTCACTGCACCCATCGCGCAAGCCTTCGGTGTGCAACATCTGATAGCGGCGGAGCCTGAATTAGCTGAGGGCGGAGAAATTACAGGTCGCTTGATTGGAACGCCACCTTTTGGTAATGGCAAAGTATTGAACACTCATGAATGGTTAGCTTCGCTTGGCAAAACACTAGGCGACTTCGAACGAACCACGTTCTATAGCGATTCGCAAAACGATATCCCTTTACTATCGGCAGTCAGTCATCCTATAGCGACTAACCCAAATGCCAGCCTGCGTGCCCACGCCGAGCGTCACAACTGGCCCATACTTCAGCTATTCGATGATTAAGAAATTCATCCGCCGAATGTTGGGTGGAGGCGCCGGCCAAGAAACAAGCGTTCGACCAAAAATATTTGGACCGCAAGAGCACGGTATACAACTCGACGATGTTTCAGCTAACGCTATTCGCGTTACCCAAACGCTGCAAAAAGCAGGATTCAAAGCCTTTGTTGTTGGAGGCGCTGTCAGAGACTTAGTGCTGGGTTTGAAACCCAAAGATTTTGATGTAGCTACCAATGCGACACCGGAAGAAATCCGGCGACTGTTCCGTCGCGCTTTCATCATCGGGCGTCGGTTTCAAATTGTGCACGTGATGTTTGGGCAAGATCTCATCGAGGTAACAACCTTCCGAGGCAATTCCACCGACGAGGCTCAGAAGGATGCCCACGGTCGAGTACTGCGCGATAACACCTTTGGTGAGCAACACGAAGATGCTGCTCGACGCGACTTCACCATCAACGCCATGTATTACGATCCCGCGGAGCAGTTGGTGCTTGATTATCACGGTGGCATGAAAGACATACGCAACCATACAATGCGTATTATCGGCGTCGCAGAAGCTCGCTATCGTGAAGATCCTGTTCGCTTATTACGCGTCGTTCGTTTCGCGGCCAAACTCGAATTTAAAATCGCAGCCGATACACGTCAGCCTATGGCCGTGATGGCACCGCTGATTAACAACGTTCCCGTCGCACGCGTGTTTGATGAAATGCTCAAGCTGTTAATGAGTGGGCATGCCATGGCTTGTTTGCAGCGCTTACGCAAAGAAGGTTTGCATCACGGCTTATTGCCGTTGCTCGATGTCGTACTAGAGCAGCCTTTAGGTGAAAAATTCGTCACGCTTGCTCTGGCCAATACTGATGAACGTATTCGCCAGGGTAAATCAGTATCACCTGGGTTTTTGTTTGCTTCTCTTCTTTGGCACCAGGTACTAGAGAAATGGGAAGCTTATCGAGCCGCCGGTGAGTATCCGATTCCCGCGCTGCATCTCGCCGCGGATGACGTACTCGACGGTCAAACTGAAAAACTTGCCCTACAACGACGCATTGCTACAGACATGCGTGACATCTGGGCCATGCAGCCGCGCTTCGAGCGCCGCGTTGGTAAATCGCCTTACAAATTGTTAGAGCATCCACGCATGCGCGCCGGTTACGATTTTCTACTTTTACGTTGCGCTTCTGGCGAAATAGATGAAGAACTTGGTCAGTGGTGGACTGAATTCATGGAAGCCGATGGCGGCGGTAGAGAATCGCTGCTAAATCAAAAGCCGATGGAAAATTCAGATTCTCCAACGACTAAGCGTCGTCGGCGCAGTGGGCGTAATCGCAGTAAGCCTAAAGCCGAAAGTAGCTAATGGAATCGGTAACTTCCTACATCGGTGTAGGGTCCAATCTGGGAGATGCTTTACACAATGTCAACGCTGCACTCGCAGCTTTGCAACATCTGCCGCACACTGAATTCCATAGTCATTCAACGTTATTCAAAAGCGCGCCTGTTGATGCTAGTGGCGATGACTTTATCAATGCTGTCGCCAGAGTAAATACTCAGTTAAGCGCTGAATCGCTTCTATCTGAGTTACAAAAAATCGAATTATCTTTCGGACGTGAAAGACCCTTTCGAAACGCCCCCCGCACACTGGATTTAGATCTACTCTTGTACGGTGAATTAATAATTTCCACCGACACCCTAGTCGTTCCACATCCACGCATGACCACCCGCGCCTTTGTTCTACTGCCTTTACTCGAACTCGATCCTGAGGTTTTAATACCGGAGCTAGGGTTAGCTAATCGATACGTACAAGCGATCACCAATCAAGTGATCCATGCCGCTCCCAAAAACTAGTTAAAGCCGCCCAAGTGCTCCCTGTCTTATCCTTGTTTAGGTTTTGATCTCACAACACAATCACGTATCATCTAGTGTCATGAATCTCGACAAATACCGATTTATTGTGGTCGAAGGGCCGATAGGCGTAGGCAAAACCAGCCTGGCGCGTCGTATTGCAGCTGAAACGGGAGCGCAAGCATTACTAGAGCAACCGCAGGAAAACCCCTTCCTGCAACGCTTCTATAAAGACTCTGCGCGCTACGCGCTACCCACCCAGATTTTTTTTCTATTTCAGCGCATGAATCAACTGCGCGATCTCGCGCAAACCGATCTTTTTTCAGCACCGGTGATCGCCGATTTTTTAATCGATAAAGATCCTATTTTCGCTGCGCTCACCTTAGCTGATGATGAATTAAATCTGTATCACCAAATGTACGATCACTTTAGCCAAGCCACGCCACGGCCCGATTTAGTTATCTATCTACAAGCTACCCCCGGAACGTTGGCTGATCGAATCAAGCGACGCGGCATTCAGAGTGAATCTAATATTTCGGATAACTATCTCGAGCGTATCTGC
>JBEGSP010000259.1:0-10996 GCA_041179845.1 Pseudomonadota bacterium | reverse complement strand
ACGCACCGATTTCTTATCTGTCGGCCGAGCATTCAGAGCCGCACAAAGTACTTGAGGCCAAACAGTTTGATCACTTGCAGTCTGAAGGCCTAGAAGCTGCACTGGCTAAACTAGATGATCGGTCACGCCGTATTGTTGAAGCGCGCTGGCTAGCAAACGATGATGGATCGGGCGCAACGCTGCATGAATTGGCTGATGAGTTTGGTGTTTCCGCTGAACGTATTCGTCAAATTGAAACTGCTGCTATGAAAAAGATGAAAGCGTCGTTAGCCGAGTATGCATAACGTTTTAACGGCATAAAAAAAGCGCCCGCGAGTCGGGCGCTTTTTATTTTGGCGATCAGTACGAAGCATCACCGAATCGCATCATCTTAGGCAGCATTCCCCGCTAATAAGCGCTGCAAATCCTTCTGCAAGCCATCACCGCCTTGGCCATGTCTGACAAACAAACGTATGCGACCCTGATCATCAAACACATAACTACCAGCGGTGTGATCGATGGTGTAGCTCTTGCCATCTTTACTCGGAACTTTTTGTGCAAACACTTTGAAGTCTTTAGCGACTTTGTCGATAACGGCTTGCTCGCCCCACAGACCCAGAAAACTAGAATCAAATGCAGGTACAAAGCCAGCCATCAACTCAGGCGTATCACGCTCGGGATCTAAGGTAATGAAGATCACCTGTAAACGTTCTGCTTCAGAACCCAAGGCCTTTTTAATTTCCGCTAATTCAGACAAGGTGGTGGGACACACATCCGGACAGTGGGTATAGCCAAAAAAAACGACGACAACTTTACCTTTGAAATCGGCCAGCGTGCGTGGTTTTCCGTTGTGATCCGTCAGCGAAAAACCTTTCGCGTAATCTAAGCCGGTGATATCGGTATTGGCAAAAGGTACTTTGGGAGTCTGTGGCTGTTCACAAGCTGTTAAGGCCAATAAGCAGCACAGACATACAAGAAATCGCCGCATAGAGAATGACAATGGGTTGATCAGTAAGGCAAGTAGTGATCGATCAGCAATGCAGCGAACAACAATGATAGATAGATGATGGAGTACGTAAAGGCTTTACGCGCCAACAGATCATCATAGTGACGCCAGATTCGCCATGCGTACCAAAGAAAAATTACGCCCAACACAACTGCACTCACCAGATACATGAGCCCGCTCATGCGAACTGCATAAGGAAGTAAAGAGGTGGCAACCAAAATGATCGTATACAGCCACACATGAAAACGCGTGAACTCCATACCATGCGTGATCGGTAGCATAGGCAAGCCTGATTTCGCGTAATCATCACGACGATACAGCGCCAGTGCCCAGAAATGCGGAGGGGTCCACACAAAAATAATCAGAACTAGTATCCACGCTTGCATGGTCACATCATTCGCGATAGCAGCCCAGCCTAAGGCCGGTGGCATCGCGCCCGACAAACCACCAATCACAATATTTTGTGGTGTGGCAGGTTTGAGAATGATGGTGTAGATCACCGCATAACCAACAAAGGTAGCGAATGTCAGCCACATGGTCAGTGGATTCACTAAGTTGTACAGTACCCACATGCCGGCACCACCGATGACACCTGAAAAAGCAAGCGTCTGTATTACGGTGATTTCGCCGCGTGCCATGGGGCGGCGCGCGGTTCGCGCCATACGTGAATCGATTTCGCGCTCAACCAAGCAGTTAATCGCAAAGGCCGCACCTGCTAACAACCAGATACCTACCGTGGCAGCGATCAGCAAGCGCCAATCCGGTAACCCCGGTGTCGCAAGGAACATCCCAATCACGGCGCAAAAAACCGCCAGCTGGGTAACCCGCGGCTTGGTCAGTGCCCAATATTGAGCAATACGATTTTGCTGGATGGTTAGGGTGGTCATGAAATGAAACTTAGGCTGGAAAGGCACTTACTGAGCGAAGCTCGTAATCAGCGCTTTTCGTAGAAAAAACAATGAGATAGTTTAGCATGACGAGCAGGATTAACAGCGCCGCCGCACCTGCGTTATGGACTACGGCGAGCGCTAGTGGCCAATCCAATAAGACCGTAGAAATGCCGGTGGCTAGCTGAATCAAAATCATCCACGAAATCGCTCTAGATACGGTGCGCAAGCCTTCGATTTTGCGGGCTTTGTGACTAGTCCAGGCCACTACGGCGACAACAATGATTGCAAAATTACGATGTGCCCAATGAATCGCAACTAATGCGCTAAATGGCAGATAGTCCCCGGCTGAAGTCATTCCCAGATGACGCCACAAACTAAAGCCTTGCGCCCAATCCATCTCAGGCATTAATGATCCCTGACACAAAGGAAAACCCGAGCAGGCCAACGCTGAATAATTCGTGCTGACCCAACCACCTAAAGCAATTTGCATAAACAAAATCACTAATGACAGCAAGGCTTGCCAGCGCATAGTCGCTGCGTCGTGATGAACCGATGGCATAGGATTTTGCCGCATGGCGTGCCACGTCAACAGCGACAACAACGACATACCCAATAAGAGATGAATCGTCACAATCACTGGCTGCAGTTTTAGCGTGACTGTCCATGCGCCAAAGGCTCCCTGAACACAAACAAACAGCAGCAACAGTGCAGGCAACCGTGGCGAATAGCGACGATCTGTGAATTGTTCTTTTTGATCTGTTAATTGTTCCGTTGTCTGTCGTGACAAGCGCCACGCAATCAGCAACGTAGCAATGATCAACACACCCACACCCATCGCTAGGTAGCGATGGATCATTTCTATCCACGCTTTAAAAACCGTTACTGGGCCAGTTGGCTGTAATGTTTGAGCCGCATTGATTTCTTCGTGAGCTAAAAAAGGATTCGCTTCACCGTAGCAGCCTGGCCAATCGGGACAACCGAGTCCGGAATCGGTTAAGCGAGTAAACGCGCCAAAAACAATTAAATCAAACGTAAAAAAAACCATTACCCATGCCAGCTTACGATAGCGATCGCTACCGCGCGACAGATACACCAACGTCGCGGGTACTAACGCTACCAATAAACCTTTAAGGGCTAAGACGATCCACATGGCATTAACCTATGCTGGAAGCTTTAAGCAGTCGAGAGATATCTTTTTTAATTTTGTTAGCGTCGGGATCTTTAGGGAAACGCATCATTAAGTTACCTAAAGGGTCAATCATGTAGAGATGATCACTGGCTTGAGTCCCGTCTGCTACGGGTAACCAAGCGGCTAACTTTTTTGCATCGACACGTAAAAACTGTGTGCCATCATATTCTTTCATCTGCGTGATATCGAGCGGCGCATCATCGGTGATTAACCATACGCGCTCGATGCGATCCATCTCTTTACCTTGCGTTAATCGCAGCTGACGCATGTAATACAGTTTTTGTGCACAGGCCTTTTGACATTCCGCCGCATCTACCTGCAGCAATATCCATTTACCTTTAAATTGCTCCAAGCTGGCTGCTTTGCCATCAAGTGATGCACCAGCCAAATCAGGAATTGGATACTTACGCGGATCGATTAATTCACCATAGTTAGTGCGGCCTTGAGGCTTAATCACGTAATACGTTAAATACGAAAAAATCATCGGTGCGGCACAGATCGCCAACACAAGAAAAAACATCTTGCGGCCTCGGCTGGGTGCCTTCGTAGTAGTCACTTCAGTTACTTGCACGTTTAAATCCCGTCACTAGAAAAAAGACAGCGGCAACAACAGCTAAGCCAAACCACTGGAAGGCATAGCCTTTGTGTGTATCGATACCAACCGATGGCGTAGGCCAGTCTCGTACTAAATCATCCGCAGTATCGTTGGTTTGCTCAATTATAAAAGTGTGTAACGATAATTTGCTGGCACGAGCAACGTCTACGACATCGATATTTTGTGCAATCGCACCCGGCTTCATTACATCCGCTTCGCCTAGCTGCATTAACTTACCGGTTGACGCCCGCACCCGACCTTCAAGACGAATCACACCTTTAGGTACGGCAATCTCGGGAAGACGTTCACGAGCTGTAGCGTCACGCGGAAACCAGCCGCGCAAAACCAATACCGACTGCTCACTACCTGCTAGCTTAAAAGGCATCAAGAGATAAAACCCAGCCCTACCTTGATAAGGGCGGTTGTCTAAATAAACCGCCCAGGAAGAAATGAATTCACCTTCGGCCACTACACGACGAAATTCTTCTACCGCCCCTGCTGGCGTAAGTGCATTTGCATTAAGGGGAACGAATTCAGACCGTGCCAACATCTGCTGTTGCAACACCAGTTTTTGTTCAGCCCGTCTAAGCTGCCAATTCCCAAGCGACACGCCAACGGCCACCACCAGCGCAGCAGCAATAAATGGCACCCATCGGAAACGAAAGCTTAATCGCATTAGAATGTCAGACATAAATTCACTACAGCGCTACGGCGCACAGATTGCGCCTGCTCTTATGAAAATCCTCGTTGCTCTCGGCTTCATCTTAATCATTGCCAGTTTGGGATCCGCACTTTTTTTTCTGATGAGCGACAAGGGGAAAAGTAATCGCACAGTGTACGCCCTAGCTTTGCGAGTAGGATTTTCCATACTCATGTTTTTACTTTTGCTGACAGCGTATCGCCTCGGCTATATAAAGCCCACTGGCATCATGTATTAAATCCACGTCGCACCAGTAAAAAAGCCGCACCGAAGTGCGGCTTTTTTTATGCCTAGTCGGTTACAGCCAGTACACAATAACGTACAAACCAAGCCAAACCACATCAACGAAGTGCCAGTACCACGCAGCACCTTCAAATGCGAAATGATGGTCAGCAGTGAAATGGCCTTTCATTACACGGTACAAAACCACCGACAACATAATCGCGCCCATGGTCACGTGAAAACCGTGAAAGCCCGTCAGCATGAAAAAGGTAGACCCATAAATACCGGACGTCAGCTTCAAGTTTAATTCACTGTAAGCATGGTGGTATTCGTAGGCTTGGCATCCCATAAAAATAGCACCGAGCAGAATAGTCGCAGCCAGCCAAAATGCTGTCTTGCTGCGATCACCGACACGCAAAGCGTGGTGGGAAATTGTCAGTGTCACGCCCGATGTCAACAGCAATGCCGTGTTGATGGTTGGGATAGGGAACGGACCCATCGTTTCAAATTTTTCGATGGTTCCTGCTGGGCCAGTATTGCCCCAATTGGCTGCAAAATCAGGCCACAAAAATTTATGGTCGAGGTCAGCTAACCATGGCATCGAAATCGCACGCGCATAAAACAGCGCTCCGAAAAAGGCACCAAAGAACATAACTTCAGAAAAGATGAACCAACTCATGCTCCAACGATAGGAGGTGTCGATGCGCGTGTTGTAGAGGCCACCCTCAGATTCTGCGATGGCATCACCAAACCAAAAATACAGCACGGTCAGCGCCGACAAAATACCAATAATGTTCAACGGCTTACCAAAGCTATAGCCATTGACCCAGCCCGATGCACCAGCCATGGTTACCAGTAATGCGGTGCCCATCAGTACTGGCCATTTGGAAGGACCCGGTACGAAGTAATACGGCGCTTGGCCTTGTTGAGTGCTCATCGACTTCCCCTGATTACAATGTTCAAAAATTTACTTTAATTACAGGACAGCTTTTTTATATTTTTTAACTTACTTTGCTACCACTATTTTTACTAAGGTCAACAACGCCAATACGAACAAAATTGCGGCAATGACTCCCGCGATAATGACGTGCAGCGGGTTGAGCTTTTGCGTGTCTTCCTCGAAACCACTTTTCTTACGCACACCGAAAAATGACCACAGTACCGCTTTCGCTGTTGCACCGAATGACATCTTGCGCTGCGTTGCTTGCTTCAAATCATCCACTACTACCGCCTCTCAGCTCGCCTTGCCCTTGGCTCCCACTTCAAAGAAGGTATACGACAATGTAATCGTCTTCACATTCTTTGGTAACGCGGGGTCAATAAAAAAACTGACCGGCATTTGTCTAACTTCATTCGGCGCCAGCGTTTGCTGTTTGAAGCAAAAACATTCCAACTTACGAAAATGCGCTGCGGCTTCTTGCGGAGCATAACTAGGAATCGCCTGCGCTTCCATCGCCCTGCCCTGCGTGTTGACCACTTCATACACCACCTGAGCCATCTCACCGGGGTGTACTTGAATACTGCTCACCAGTGGCTTAAACCGCCAAGGGCCGGTGGTATTCGCGTCGAATTCCACCGTAATCATTCTGCTGGTGTCTACCTGCGTATTCGCAGGTTTTACATTCACTGTTTCCTGCACCGCGAGCACATTGATACCCGTTAGCTCGCAAATCTTTTTGTACAGAGGCACCAGCGAGTAACCAAAACCAAACATCACCAAAACCACGACTGCCAGCTTGCCCAACATGCGTAGATTACGCCGTTGGCGACGCTGGCCAGGCGCCTCTTCAGTTACCGTCATAAATCAACGCAGCAACGAATGCTTGAGGATTACGCCCACAAAAAAAACGACCGCCACTGATAACAGGATCAACGCTGTACGCAGGTTTCGTGAATTACCTGCATTTCCTAAATCACTTGAATTACTTTGCTCAGACATAACGACCCTTACGGCGAACACCACTCATAAACGACACCGGCAGCACACGCTGCCGGAATCCGTGATTACTTGAACGTTGGTGGAGTTTCAAACGTATGGAATGGTGCAGGACTTGGCACCGTCCACTCCAAACCTTCCGCACCCTCCCATGGCTTATCCGCCGCTTTTTCACCGCCACGAATAGATGGCAGGACGACGAAGAACAAGAAGTACACCTGCGACAGACCGAATCCAAATGCACCGATTGAAGCAATCATGTTGAAGTCGGTGAATTGAGCTGCGTAGTCAGCATAGCGACGTGGCATACCTGCTAAGCCCAAGAAGTGCATAGGGAAGAAGGTAACGTTAAAAGTTACTAAGGAAGCCCAGAAATGAATCTTGCCGCGTGTTTCGTTGTACATGAAGCCTGTCCACTTCGGACCCCAGTAATAGAAACCGGCGAACAGTGCAAACAACGAACCAGCAACTAACACATAGTGGAAGTGCGCCACCACGTAATACGTATCTTGCAGCTGAATATCAACCGGAGTAATCGCGCAGATCAAACCAGTAAAGCCGCCCATGGTGAACACGAAAATAAAACCAACGGCCCACAGCATCGGTGTTTCAAAGGTCATTGAACCTTGCCACATCGTTGCGATCCAGTTAAACACTTTCACGCCTGTTGGCACAGCGATCAGCATGGTTGCGTACATGAAGAACAGCTGGCTTGTCACCGGCATACCGGTTGCAAACATGTGATGCGCCCAAACGATGAACGACAAAATCGCGATGGACGATGTCGCATATACCATCGACTCGTAACCAAACAGCGGCTTACGAGCGAACGCTGGAATGATCTGAGAAACGATACCGAACGCAGGCAAAATCATGATGTAAACCTCGGGGTGACCGAAGAACCAGAAAATATGCTGGTACATCACAGGATCACCGCCGCCGGCAGCATTGAAGAACGAGGTACCAAAATGACGATCTGTCAGTGTCATCGTGATTGCGCCAGCTAACACCGGCATCACAGCGATCAACAGATACGCAGTGATCAACCATGTCCATGCGAACATTGGCATCTTCATCAACGTCATGCCAGGAGCGCGCATGTTCAGAATCGTTGTCACGATGTTGATCGAACCCATAATGGACGAGGCACCCATGATGTGCATGGCGAAAATACCCATGTCCATACCGATACCCATCTGAGTGCTCAACGGTGCATACAGAGTCCAGCCGGCTGCTGTGGCGCCGCCAGGCATTAGGAACGAAGACACCAGCAAAATCGCCGCCGGTGGTAACAGCCAGAATGAGAAGTTATTCATTCGCGCAAAGGCCATATCTGCCGCGCCGATCTGGAGTGGAATCATCCAGTTAGCAAAACCAACGAAGGCCGGCATGATCGCACCAAACACCATGATCAAACCGTGCATCGTAGTCAACTGATTGAAAAACTCCGGCTGAAACAACTGCAAGCCTGGTTTAAACAACTCGGCACGAATACCGAGTGCCAACACACCACCTGTTAGCAGCATGGCGAAAGAAAACCATAGATACAGCGTACCGATATCTTTGTGATTGGTCGCGTACAACCAGCGACGCCATCCATGCGGATGATGATCGTCGTGCGCGTGATCGTCAGCGTGACCGTGGGCGTGATCCATTGTGCTCATCTGTTTCTCCTGATTTCTCGATTACTTGCGCGCAGCCAGCACTTCGGCTGGTTGAACAATATTGTCGGATGCTTTGTTATTCCAGCTATTCCGAGTGTAGGTAATAACAGCAGCGATCTCGGTGTCGGACAAGGTCGCTTTCCATGCAGGCATAGCATTTTTTCCGTTCAACAAAATCGCGATCTGTCCTTCTTGCATACCATTGACGACTTGCGATCCGTCCAACGCAGGGAATGCGCCAGGAACGCCCTTACCAGTGGCTTGATGACAAGCGACACAATTAGCTGCGTACACTTTTTCACCACGCGCACTTAAGTCTGCGACGGTCCATGTCTTGTTTGGATCATCAGCGTTAGCAGCCATGGATTTTTTCTTTTCAACGACCCACGCAGCGTAATCTTGCTCGCTCACGACATTCACAACGATAGGCATGAACGCATGCTCTTTACCGCACAATTCATAGCAGTTACCACGATAGGTACCAATCTTTTCTGCTTTAAACCATGTGTCACGTACAAAACCCGGAATCGCATCTTGTTTCACGCCGAATGCCGGCACACCCCACGCATGAATCACGTCATTGGCGGTGGTTACGATACGGATTTTTTTGTTCACTGGAACGACTAAAGGATTGTCGACTTCCAACAGATAGTTTTCGCCTTTGGGCGCTTCGCCGCGAACCTGTTCACGAGGAGTCGCTAGCGCAGAAAGGAATGCAACGCCTTCGCCTTCGCCTTTGAGGTAGTCGTAACCCCACTTCCATTGCATGCCTGTTGCTTTGATCGTGATGTCAGCGTTGGATGTGTCCTTCATCGCCACCACCGTTTTTGTCGCTGGCAAAGCCATCAAAATCACAATAATGAATGGCACCACTGTCCACGCAATCTCCACCGTCGTACTCTCGTGGAAATTAGCTGCCTTGTAACCTAGCGATTTACGGTGCTTGAGAATGGAGTAAAACATCACCCCAAAAACGGCAAGAAAGATCACTACGCAAATAACAATCATCCAAACATGAAGCTCATAGATGTCGGTTGCAATAGCAGTGACGGGCGTCTGGAAATTCAACTGATGCACTGCCGGTCCACCCGCCATGTCGTTGACTGCAAACGAGGAACCAGACATAAAAAGTCCAGTTGCCATCAAGAGCGAGGAGAGTAGGCGCTTCGCGTGTTTCATAAGGTCCTCAAAAGCCTGATTGAAATTCTGTTTTTTAATAACGGTTCAAACTGCTGCGGGAGTAGATCGGTAATCCATCAACCCCCGGCGTAATTCCTGTGCAAACTGGTGCCGCTTGCGCTCGGTCAGAAATCGACCCACTTCAATCCGATCACCATTCGCTTCTAGTGCAATCAAACGATGTCGCAGCGCAGGTATCTCGATTCGCGTGCGTCTTGGATCCATTCGAATCTGGTGAACGCGCTCTGCCTCCACCAATTCAACGACCAATCCTTCATCACCGAGAACGACTGATTCTTTGTCGCCCGCGTGACGTCCGCAATAAACGAACGCACAACCCACTGCCATCATTTCTACTACTGCAAATATCAAGATCACCCAAGCGCCATGCATTACAAAATACACTGCAACCAGAAATGATGCTGAACATAAGGCCAAATACGCTTTCAACAACTGCTTCGGCGTGATCGAGCAATTTTTCTTAGAAATCCACTCCAGCTTAGGCATGTCAGCGCACCCAGACCTGTAAATGCTTGCAATAGGGCCGATTAAAGCCCGAAGAGTATAAGGCAAAAGCATAAATGCAGCCAAGTAATATACCCGCCATATTATGTCTCGACTCATCAGTCTTGTTTCAAACTAACGGTCTATATTTTCCTATCTTGAAAATGAATGATGGACTCCCCAGAGCGGGTCTTTTTTGGGCTGGGAAGAAACGCATGTCCGTAAATCACTTCAACCGTTAGTGAAATTTGGTCATCAGCACCCTTTTGCTGTTTTAGCGCGTTACGTAAGGCATTCCAGCGCTGTCGGCCGGTCAGTCCGTTACTCCTTTCTAGCATTGGATTACCCCCAAACGCTCTCACATCGGAAAGTAATTTATCGGCTGATGAATAGGTGATATTCAGCTTTTCCATATCCATGACGGGATCGGCAAAACCAGCTTCAACCAACATATCGCCGTAATCATGCAAATCAACAAATGGCAACACGGGAGGACGAATACCTAAGCTGGCGTAGGCTTCTTTCAACTGCAAAAACGTATCCGGTCCAAAGGCGCTAAACATCAACAAACCATCAACACGCATCACCCTAGCCCATTCTCTGATCACTTTATGCGGCTGAGGATGCCAGTGCAAAGCTAGATTCGACCACAGCAAATTCACACTCGCTGCTGCCAACGGTAGCTCACTGAATTCTGCACACGTGAGATTGATAGGCGAGCGCTGGAAAGAAGGTAATTTCCAGCGACCGAGCAACTTGCTCATCAGTGAATAGGACTGTTTGCCGCGGTCACGCGCTGTATGCAGCATGTTGGGCGAAACATCAACACCGAACAGCTCTGCTGCTGGGAAAGCCTGGGCCAGCGCCATCAAATCATCACCCTCACCACAACCGGCATCGAGCACGCGTTCAGGTTGAATTTTAATCAGCGACAGTCGCTCAAACATGCGGCCCGAGATTTCTCGACGCAGAAATTGCGATGGTTCACAACGCAGCGGCTGTGCAAAAAGTCGCTGCACGCGCGCCACAGAAATCGGTGCGCTGATTTGATTGTCGTGAGATTTATGCGGCATGGAATGCATCAAAGTGAAAACATCAGATGCGGAAGAAGTAAGGTGCCAGTGTACCGCAG
>JBEGSP010000258.1:0-5061 GCA_041179845.1 Pseudomonadota bacterium | reverse complement strand
AAGCGGCGCTTGGTTTTGTTATTTGCGTGGGAAACGTTATTGCCGACCATCGGCTTCTTCCCTGTTACTTGGCATTCACGTGCCACGGCAGACTCCTTTATACATCCAACATTGGAAAAGAACGCGAGTATACTGAAAATAATTAGATTTTTCAATGACTTGCGAACTAAAATGGTGTCTTTGTACTGTTAAATAATTTAACAATTGACCTAGGTTGGGCGTAAGTTTTGACTTATCTTGCCTTATCAATATCTTCCCAAGTTCGGTGCCAAACAAAATATCCTGATAAATCAAGGGCTCAGCACAATCCATTGGCTCGAAAGGACCACACCGCAGTGCCGCTAACAATCAGGTGATCTAGCATGGGTATTTCTACGCAATCCATCACTTTCTTAAGTTCAGACGTTAGCATTTTGTCCATGGCGCTGGGTTGGGCTGCGCCGGTAGGGTGGTTGTGGGCGAAGATGATGGCAGCCGCATTGTGTTCCAGGGCTCGGCGCACGATCTCACGTGGATAAACAGCGGTGCGAGTCAGCGTGCCTTTGAATAAAGTTTCGCAAGCAATCATGCGGTGCTCTACATCGAGAAAAAGGGCGATAAAACTTTCGCTTTGCTGCCCGGCGAATTGCCTTTGTAAAAACTGTTCTAACGATTTGGGTGATTTGAAAACCGGTTGAGCTTTCATCTCACCTGCGAAGCAACGCCTGCCTAGTTCTAGTACGGCGAGCATTTGTGAGCGCTTTGCTGGCCCCAGCCCCTTGATGTCATTCAGAGCGCGAGCAGGTGCTGTCATCAGCTTTCCGAGGGAGCCAAATTGAGTGATGATCGACTCAGCCATTTGGATGACCCCCATACCCGCTGTGCCAGTGTGTAGCACGATGGCTAGCAGTTCCACATCGGTGAGTGCTTCAGCGCCCAGGGACAACAAGCGTTCGCGTGGCCGCTCACCGACAGGTAAATCGTTTATTCGCATGCTTTCTATCCCTTAAAAATCATTATCAGAAAAAATCGTGGTGATTGCGATATGAACCGAGACAGCCCCGACCGTGGAACTCCACAGCCTAGCGAAGTAAAACGCTGACGTTATAAATCCTGACTCGTTGGCTGGCTTACAATAGCGCGAGACTCGTTTTAGACGTACCTTTATGCCGACTACGCCACAACCTATGATTACCGAAGGGTCTTTCCTGACGCTTCATTACCGATTGTCTTCTCAGCAGGGTGAGTCGATTGTCAGTACGTTTGAAGAAAATCCGGCAACACTGCAGATCGGCTTAGGTCAGCTTGCCCCTTTTCTTGAGCAGTGCCTGATGGGATTAGCTGAAGGCACTCACCGGATATTTGATCTATCGCCGGAGCATGCGTTTGGTCCGCGCAATCCTGAGTTATTCCAGAGGGTTTCACTAGCTACTTTGCGTGAAAACTCCGATGCCGATGCGGACTATGCCGTCGGGGATTTGGTTGATTTCGCGGCCCCAGGTGGCGGACGGTTTGCAGGTGTGTTGCGTGAGATGGGCGAGCACGATGCCCTGTTTGATTTCAATCACCCATTAGCCGGTCAGCACGTAAAATTCGAGGTGCGTATTATTGGTGTGATGTGACCGCACTAGCGCTGTCATTGATTTTGCACTGACGTATTTAATGAGTATTATCGCGACTTGTTTTTCCTATCTGGTGTGCGATTGTTGGGAAAGGTATTGAGGGAGAAAGCATGGACAAAGAAATTTTGCTTGCTCAGCCAAGAGGTTTTTGCGCTGGAGTAGATCGCGCGATTGAAATCGTTGAGAGAGCTCTCGCGCAATTTGGCGCACCTGTCTACGTGCGTCACGAAATTGTTCATAACGCTTATGTGGTCGATGATTTACGCAACAAAGGTGCTGTCTTTATTGAAGATCTGGCGGATGTGCCATCGGGCAGTCACTTGGTATTTTCGGCACATGGAGTGTCTCGCGCGATTAAGGCTGAAGCGGAAGAACGCGGCTTGAAAATTTTTGATGCGACCTGCCCACTCGTCACGAAGGTTCATGTTGAAGTCGCTAAAATGCGTGAAGAAAATCGCGAGATCATCATGATCGGTCATCAAGGTCACCCCGAAGTTGAAGGCACGATGGGTCAAAGCGATGCAGGTATGTACTTGGTCGAGACCGTAGCAGATGTTCAAACGCTGCATGTTAAATCGCCTGATCGATTAGCGTATGTATCGCAAACCACGTTGTCGGTGGATGACACGACGGAAATCATCGCTGCGCTGAAGGCGCGCTTTCCATTAATTGCTGAGCCAAAAAAAGGCGATATCTGCTACGCGACAACCAATCGCCAACAGGCCGTCAAGATGATGGCACCGCAAGTAGAGTTAGTGATTGTGGTGGGTAGTCCCAGTAGTTCAAATTCAAATCGTTTGCGTGAAGTAGCACAAAAAAATGGTGTGACATCCTATATGGTGGATAACGCGCGTCAGATTGATCCTGCGTGGTTGGTGGGTAAAAAGCGCATAGGTGTAACTGCAGGTGCTTCGGCTCCAGAAATTTTAGTTGAGGAAGTCGTTGCCATGCTGAAGTCCATGGGCATAGGTAGTGTGCGTAATTTAGATGGCGTTGAAGAGCATGTCACTTTCCCTTTACCCAAGGGTCTCAATCCACGTCCGGCCGCGACCTAATACGGTTTAGGCTACTCATCGGAATTCTATGGAAATATTGCTACAGCAGTTATTCAACGGCTTAGTGTTGGGTAGCATGTATGCGTTGATCGCTTTGGGTTACACCATGGTTTACGGTGTACTCAATCTAATCAATTTTGCTCATGGCGATGTGTTGATGATCGGTGCCATGGCCGGCTGGACGTTGTTACAAATTATTAGTCATGTCGCTCCTGAATTGCCAGGCATCGTACAACTGGCAATCGCTATCGTCGGTGCGATTCCTGTGTGTATAGGCGTTAGCATAGTAATAGAGCGAATTGCTTATCGCCGCCTGCGCAATGCGCCGCGATTGGCTCCACTGATTACGGCGATTGGTGTCTCTATACTTTTGCAAACATTCGCGATGATGATTTGGGGACGTAATCCACTGCCGTTTCCGCAGGTGTTACCGGTTGAACCCATACACATACTCGGCGCCCTGATCACGCCAACGCAAGTGCTACTCTTGTTGTTGGCTACGATCTCGATGATCTTGCTGACGCTACTGGTTGAGCGTACACGTATGGGCCGTGCCATGCGAGCCGTCGCAGAAAATCCGCGAGTGGCTGCACTGATGGGTGTTGACTCGAATCGTGTGATTGTTTTTACGTTTGCTATTGGTGCCACATTAGCTGCGATAGCGGGCGTTATGTGGGGAGCGAACTATGCTTCAGTGCAGTTTGCGATGGGATTTACTCCCGGGCTCAAGGCATTTTCTGCTGCCGTGTTAGGTGGTATCGGAAATATCTATGGCGCCATGTTGGGCGGTATTTTATTAGGCCTCATCGAGAGCCTAGGTGCTGGCTACATTGGCGATCTGACTTCAGGCGTGTTGGGAAGTCATTACCAAGATATTTTTGCTTTCATCGTGTTGATACTAGTGTTGACTATCCGACCTTCAGGTTTGATGGGCGAGCGTGTGGCGGATCGTTCCTAGGTAGCCGTTAATCCCGATGAAAAATTCTTCCACTCTTTTCACAGACACGTTTGCAACGCGCACTCTGTTTGTGTTGCTGCTGATTGCTTTTCCTTTTATTGCATCGCAATTCGGTAATTCATGGGTACGTATTATTGATGTTGCTTTACTTTATATTTTGCTCGCACTTGGATTGAATATCGTTGTAGGTTTTGCTGGGCTACTCGATTTGGGTTACATCGCCTTTTTTGCGATTGGTGCATATATCGCTGGCTTACTCGCATCACCGCAGTTTGCAGTGGTGATTGAATCATTGCAGATGGAATTCCCTAGTGTTGCGCAAGGTTTGGTTGCGATGCTTCCTGCTGATGTCGCTTCTCAAGGATTTCATTTATCCGTGTGGGTCATCGTTCCCTTGGCGGCCATCGTTGCAGGCCTTGCAGGTGCGATTTTAGGTGCGCCGACCTTGAAGTTGCGTGGTGATTATCTTGCTATCGTTACCTTAGGTTTCGGTGAAATCATTCGTATTTTCATGAACAACCTGAATGGTCCAGTCAACATCACTAACGGACCTCAAGGAATTAATTTGATTGATCCGGTGCGCATCGGATCAGTTTCGTTTGCGGGTGAAGCAGGTAGTGGCGGTTTGGTTAAATTCGCTGGCATTGAAATGCCGTCGGTGAATGCTTATTACTTTTTATTTTTACTGTTGTGCGTGCTGACGGTTTTCATTTCACGTCGATTACAACATTCGCGCTTGGGTCGAGCCTGGATTGCGATTCGTGAAGATGAAATCGCAGCTAAAGCGATGGGTATTAATGTGCGCAATGTAAAGCTACTGGCTTTTGCAATGGGTGCTTCGTTTGGCGGTATTGCCGGTGCTATGTTCGCTGCTTTTCAGGGCTTTGTTTCACCTGAATCGTTTAGCTTGACCGAATCGATTGCAGTACTGGCTATGGTGGTGTTGGGAGGCATTGGTCATATTCCTGGCGTGGTGTTGGGCGCTATCTTATTGGCCGCTTTACCTGAAGTGCTGCGACATACGGTCGAGCCTATGCAGATGATGGTGTTTGGCCAGATCTGGATTGCGGCTGAAGTTTTGCGTCAGCTTTTATATGGCTTAGCACTAGTGTTAATTATGCTGCTGCGTCCATCGGGTTTATGGCCATCACCACGGCATGAAGATCGATTGATACCTGAAGAATCAGCAACAACAGAACCGTCGTCTGTCGGGGGTAAGGCATGACGACGCAGCTACTAACTATTTCAGGTGTAGGTAAACGCTTTGGTGGTTTACAGGCATTGTCTGATGTAACGCTTACGATTCAACGTGGTCAGATATACGGGTTGATTGGGCCGAACGGTGCAGGCAAGACTACGCTATTTAATGTCATCACCGGCCTCTATCAGCCCGATGGTGGCGATTTTGAACTGAATGGCCACCCTTACTCGCCCTCATCGCCGCATG
>JBEGSP010000257.1:0-8666 GCA_041179845.1 Pseudomonadota bacterium | reverse complement strand
AAAAAAACGATGCGTTTTGCGGAGCCAAAGCCAGAAAAATAGGCGTTGCCATGAGCGCTGCGGCGCGAGCCATCCATGACGAATAAACCTTTGCTGGCAAAACCAACGCGCTGCATCAATCCTTCAATGCGGCTCTTTAAGCTCTCGTCAGCCAACGGTGTAAATTTATTAAACAAGGGTGCGATCAAATTTTGATACAGACCCAGCATGAGTATTTGAAATCCACACCAAATCAGCCAGGCATACAACCACCACAAAGATCCTGCTTGTTCCATGACTGTTAATGTGACCCAAAGAAGCGGTAGACCAATCAGAGCGCCGATCAGTGTGTGTTTGATCATGTCGGAAAAAAACAGGCCGGGAGTCATTTTATTAAAGCCGAATTTTTCTTCCAAACGAAATTGTTTGTAGTAATCCAGTGGCAGATCAATGATTTCTGAAATGATAGCAACGGCAGCGATCAAGCCAATTTGGTACACCATGCCCGGGCCAGTAAAACTGATCAGATTGATTGACAGCCATTGCAAGCCGCCGAGCAGCGTGAAGCCTATTAGTACAGCAGCATTCACCACCAACAGCACCAGCTTGAGCTGCGTCTTGGCAATCGTGTAATCAGCCGCCTTTTGATGAGCAGCTAAAGGAATTTTTTGTGCAAATTGCTCAGGTACTGACGCGCGATGTTGCGCGACATAGCGGATGTGGCGCGTTGACAGCCACATTTTGACCATTAGCGTTGCCAGCACAAAGGCAGCAAAAAGCAGGGAGAAGCTTTGTGGATCCATGTGAGAAAATAGTAACTATTGTTTAAAAACAGATTAAACCACTTAGGATGTAGATTATGTCACAAGCACCAGAAGTCGATAGCGGGGCAGTCGGCTTAGTAAAACCTTCTGCACCCAATGAAATGAATTTGGTCTGGATCGATATGGAAATGACCGGTCTCAACCCTGATACCGATCGGGTTATTGAGTTGGCCGCGATTGTGACGGATGCGGAACTGAATGTCCTGGCCGAAGGGCCAGTTTTTACGATTCATCAGTCCGATCACGTGTTAGATGGCATGGATGCGTGGAACAAAGGGACGCATGGCCGTTCTGGCTTGATTGATAGGGTTAAGGCATCCACGACGACGGAAGAACAAGCATCGGTTGCCATGATTGAATTTTTAAAAGCCTATGTCCCGGCCGGTAAATCGCCTATGTGTGGCAATTCAATTTGTCAGGATCGCCGCTTTATGGCGCGCCACATGCCGACCTTGGAAGAGTTTTTCCATTAACGAAATATTGATGTCTCTACGCTCAAAGAATTATGCCGGCGCTGGAAGCCTGAATTAATTGCTGGTTTTAAAAAACATCAACTGCACACAGCATTAGCGGATATTCGTGAGTCAGTTGAAGAGCTCCGTTACTACCGCGAGCATTTTATAAGCGTGTAAATGATAGACAAGAGTAAAATTTTTTTATGGATGTGATGTCGCTATGTTAAAGCTTAGAAAATCCGAAGATCGTGGTATTGCCAATCATGGTTGGCTCAAGAGTTATCACTCGTTTTCATTCGCCAGTTATTACGATCCGCAATACACGGGCTGGGGAAATCTGTTGGTGATTAATGAGGATAGAGTTGCACCCGGCCGAGGTTTTGGAAAACATGGTCACCAAAATATGGAGATCATTAGCTATGTTCTCTCGGGTGAGTTAGCGCACCAAGACAGCATGGGGAATGTGAAAAGTATTCCACCGGGTGATGTGCAACGTATGAGTGCGGGCACAGGTGTGATGCATAGTGAGTTCAATCATGCGCCAGACCAAACGACGCATTTTTTACAAATATGGATACAGCCGAATGTTGCCAACATTCCGCCAAGCTATGAGCAAAAGACGATTCCAGCGATTGCTAAAGAAGGTAGCTTGAAGTTGATCGCGTCGCCGGATGGTGCGGGAGATTCCGTTGTCATACATGCGGACGCCAAACTGTATGCCGGTTTATTCGATGGCGATCAGCAAACACAGTTAGCGCTGGACCCTAAGCGCAAAGCCTATGTTCATTTGATCAAAGGTGATCTTGAGGTTAATGGAGAAAAATTGACGACAGGTGACGCGCTGATGATTGAAAAAGAACATCAACTGCATCTCACTCAGGGCCATCAAGCCGAAGTATTGGTATTTGACTTGGCACCCTGAGCAGTGATGATTTAGGTCGAGTTCAACGTTATCAGTGCAAATTTGCTTTGCGTCGTTGTAGCCAAAACCTATGTATCTGTGGGATAGAGGCTTCAATCTCAACGGCGAGTTTGTGACATTTAGCCGGATCATCGATCTGGCTAATTTCATCATCACCAATCTCCTCCGCGCCTAGCAAATGTATGGCACGCAGTAATTCTCCTTGTGGTGATTGCAGAAGCAAATCCCAGGTCTCGTCGCGTAGTGACATGCCTTCAACAAATCCCCAAGCCCAAGCTTCTGCGTCGAGTATAGATTGACCTTTCCATTGGTGTTCGCAAAACAGCGGCTCGAAATCATTCGGTGCGACTTCAAAGGTGAGCTTAATGTCTTCCAACGTGCGGAATATCAATTGCTCAATATGCTTGGCTTGTTCCGGATTACGAAATTTCGGCCTATCCTCAGGCTCAGGACCCCAGACCCGTGGTAACCACTCATCAGGTCGTATGGCATCAGGGCCGAGCGCGATACACGTAAGGAAGCCGTGTAAAGCGTCCATAGTCATCGCTTCGTCGCTGCATCGGTCGGATAACAGGAAGCGGTCAAGTTCGTCGAACTCTTGTTCTGATAATAACTGTTCGTTGGACATGAGACTCTCGAAAGAAGGAATAGAGAATAGTGTAACCGCTTGAGACGCAGACCATCGGTTTGTCATTGGATTCATACTATTCAGACTACAATCGCTCGTATGAATTCAACTCCTGAATATACCTTTGCAGGTCTCGGTCCAGATACCGTGCTGGATGCTCTTGACACGCTGGGCCTGCAGAGTGATGGCCGCTTGCTTGCATTGAACAGCTATGAAAACCGCGTCTATCAAGTGGGTGTGGATCAGGGCGCACCTATCATCGTCAAATTTTATCGTCCGAATCGCTGGAGCGACGAAGCCATCATTGAAGAACATCAATTTTGTGCTGAGTTAGTTGCTGATGAAATACCCGTTGTTGCGCCAATGATCGTGCAGGATGAAATGCTGCATCGATATCAAGGTTATCGCTTCGCCGTTTTTGTTCGTCAAGGTGGACGAACGCCTGAATTAGATCAACCCGGTCGACTGGAATGGATAGGTCGTTTCATGGGACGCATTCACGCAACTGGTGCGAGAAAACAGTATGTTCATCGAGAAAATTTAGATCGAGCGAGCTTTGGTGAGCGTCCTCGAGCTTGGTTGTTAGCGCATGATTTCATTCCACAAGAATTACGCCAGAGTTGGATCAGTATTACTGAGCAAGCTTTGCAAGGCGTGCGCCATTGCTATGAGCGGGCAGGTGATGTCCGTCTTTTGCGGCTGCATGGTGATTGTCATACCGGTAATTTACTGTGGACCGATCAGGGACCACATTTTGTTGATTTTGATGACAGTCGAATGGGCCCCGCCATTCAAGATCTTTGGATGCTCCTCTCGGGCGACAGAGCTGAGATGAGTCGGCAGTTGAGCGATGTGTTGGCGGGTTATGAGAGTTTTTTTGAATTTGATCAGCGAGAATTATATTTGTTAGAAGCGCTGCGCACGCTTAGGTTATTGCATTACTCGGCATGGTTAGCCATGCGCTGGGAGGACCCAGCCTTTCCTATGGCTTTCCCATGGTTTAATACAGTACGTTATTGGCAAGATCGTATTCTCGAGTTGCGGGAGCAAGTCGCCTTGATGGATGAACCTCCTCTCTGGCCAATTTGATCGAGGTCAATTTTTTTACAGTGCGCTTTGTTAGAGTCATGTCAATTGAAATCACTCTGGGGAGCTGTTATGTTTAAAAAAATTCTTGTGCCAACTGATGGATCACCTATCTCTGAAAAATCAGCTACGGCAGCGATAGAGTTTGCAGCCATAAACAAGTCTAGTATTGTCGTATTGTCGGTGGCGCAGTCGTATCCCTATATGCTCATGCCGGAAGCTGGCGCCATGCTGGATTTATCGATATACGAAGAAGCGCAAGATCAAGCAGCGCAAGCGAATGCGAATAAGATCAAAAGTCTGGCCGAGAACGCCAAGGTCGATTTTGAAATTGTTGTTACTCGCGGAATTCATCCTTACGAAGAAATCATTACAACTGCCAATGAAAAAAAATGCGATGTTATTTGGATTGCATCGCACGGCCGTCGGGGTCTCGACAAACTGTTATTAGGCAGTGAAACTCAGCGCGTATTGGCGCACTCGCTACTACCGGTCGTGGTGTACCGCTAGTGACTTATTTAGTGCGTCATGAGTACCGGTATCGTCATTGATAATAGGATTTCGCGGGTTGCGCCGCCGAGGACCATTTCGCGAAAGCGAGTGTGACCATAACCACCCATCACAATTAAATCCATAGTTTCATCGGCGCAGTACGAGAGTAAAGCTTCGCCTTCGTTAACACGTGTGTCACGACAGATAACATTCACGTTGATGCCGTGACGCGATAAGTACAGCGCGATATCAGCCCCCGGTTGTTCGCCATGTGTTTCCGGAGTCACCGTGGGATTAAAGATCACGATATCTGTACGGCTGCTGCGCTTGAGCAGTGGTAGTGCATTCATGATGGCTCGAGTAGCTGTCATGCTGGCATCCCAAGCAACGGCTATCTTCTTTGGTAAGCCACTGAATTTACGCATATGCGGCATGATCAATACGGGGCGCACGCAGTTCATCACTACCGATTCTGGAAAATCCGCCATCACTCCGGGGACTCCACACGCTGGATCAAATTGGCCTATTACGACTAAATCAGCATAGCGTGCCTGCTGAGTTAATCCATTGACGGCATCATCATCCATCAACCGTGTTTCATCTGACGTTACGTTAGTCTCTTTAATCACGCTAGTAAAATTCTCTAAACTTTGCTCAGCATATGTACGTAGTTTTTGTAAATGATGATCAAAAGCGGGATCATGCTGATTGAATGCGCTTTCCTCAAAAACCAAATGAGAAATGCCTGTCATAGCTGTTCCGATTAGGTGTGCATGTTCATCGTCGGCGATAGCTGCGGCTAGGCGTATACGCTCGAGCGACTGAGCGGTTTGGTCAACATGCACCACTATGGATTTGTACGACATAAAGACTTCCTTGTTATTTGTAAATGATAAGAAAGATGGTGAAAGAGATGCCGAGCGACGAACTAACTATAGTTGACTAGAAAATTAAACTGAGTAAGCAGCGCTCAAATGGTAGAGGAGAATAAGGATGTGATGTTTCTTAAAATTTGACTCAAGTCAAATATCATCTAAGGAGATGCACGTTGATCGTTATTGGGGGTGGCTCATGCGTAGATAAAGATGAACGCTTGGCCAGTTTTGATTTAAGTCAAGGTAATTGCCGAGTAGCCTAACTAGACTCGGCCCGACCTAAGAACTGCGCTCACGTTAGACGCGCGGAAGGTGCGGAGCCAAAAAAGATGTCTACATTACTAACAACTCTCCCGAATGCTCAGCAGGTGGAGTTTGACGCCAGCTTGATTAGCCGCCTATCTCAAAGCGGCCCACGCTATACCTCGTATCCCACCGCCGACCGATTCAACGCTGATTTTACTTATCGTGATTATCAACAAGCGGTCAGTCATGTGCGTTCTCGTGGAGGTCATCATCCTTTATCGCTCTATATACACATTCCTTTTTGCGATACGGTTTGTTATTACTGTGGCTGTAACAAGATAGTCACTAAAAATAGAGAAAAAGCAGCTATCTATCTGGACTACCTTAAAAAAGAAATAGCCATGCAGGGCAAGCTATTCGCTGGCATTAATCATATTGAGCAACTGCATTTTGGTGGTGGTACTCCGACGTATTTATCGGATGAGCAGATGCAGGATTTGATGGAGCACATACGGCGTTGGTTTCAGATGTCCGATGACGAAACCGGTGAATACTCGATTGAAGTTGATCCACGTAGTGTGAGCCCTGATCGCATTCATCAATTGCGTCTTCAAGGATTTAACCGACTTAGTTTGGGCGTGCAAGACTTTGATCCCGATGTACAAAAAGCAGTCAATCGATTACAGCCAGAGCAACAAACCTTAGATGTCATTCACGCTGCACGAGTCGCGAAATTTCGCTCAATTAGTATTGATCTGATCTATGGCTTACCCAAGCAGACGATGGCAACGATGGAGCAAACGCTGGCGCAAGTGATAGACGCTAATCCAGATCGTATCGCTGTCTATCACTATGCTCATCTGCCACATTTATTTAAGCCACAACGACGTATCAATGAAAAGGATCTACCTAGTTCAGATACCAAGCTTGATATGCTGGCGCTGTGTATTAAGAAACTCAATCAGGCAGGCTACGTTTATATCGGTATGGATCATTTCGCCAAGCCCGATGATGAGCTCGCTGTAGCGCAGCGTCACGGTCGCTTACATAGAAATTTTCAAGGGTATTCAACCCATGCCGAAGCTGACTTAGTTGCCTGCGGTGTTTCAGCGATCAGCTCGGTAGGATTATCCTATAGCCAGAATGTAAAAACGCTGGATGAGTATTACGCATCGCTAGATAAGGATCAGCTTCCAATTGCGCGTGGCTATAAGTTGACTATGGATGATTTAATTCGACGCTTCATCATCCAAATGCTGATGTGTAATTTTGAATTATCAGTAAGCTCGCTGGAGCAAGCCTTTCCTATTACCTTTAATGACTATTTTTCATCCGAGCTGGAACAATTACATGAATTCGCAGATATGGGTTTGCTGACCTTTGATGATGATTGGATAAGCGTAACCCTGCGCGGGCGTCTGCTGATACGAAATATCTGCATGGCCTTCGATCATCATCTGCAGCAAGCGCGGAGGTTACAATCGGAGACAACGCGTTATTCTCAGACTCTCTGATCCTCTGATGTGAATCTACTTTCACTAGTCCCCATTTTTCTTATCGGCCTTTTAGGTGGCGTGCATTGCGTAGGAATGTGCGGCGGTATCGTCGGCGCATTTTCTGTTGCAGGCCCTCCTGCGAAGGCTTTTCCTATTGCGGTTGTTACCGAGACGCGCTCAGTAGCTTTTCCACCTGAGGGGAGTTTGCGCGTATTGGCGTTTAATCTGGGTCGTATAGCCAGCTACATGGTAGCGGGTGCAGTAGCCGGTTTGTTAGGCAGTATCCCAGCGCTGATTCATATAACGACTCTGCAAAGCATAGGCTACTGGTTGGCGAATGTGCTGTTGATTGCACTCGGTCTCACACTCATGAATCTCTGGCATGGCTTAGCGCGCGTTGAGTCCCTGGGGTTATGGATGTGGCGTAGGGTGCAGCCTTTGATTAGTCGTTTTCTTCCAGTTGAAACGATGTGGCAGGCAGCTGCCTTGGGGAGCCTGTGGGGTTGGGTTCCTTGTGGCATGGTGTATAGCGTATTGATGACGGCGCTGCTTACTGGCTCTGCAATGAATGGAGCATTGGTCATGTTGGCGTTTGGTTTGGGAACACTGCCTTTGTTATTTTCCATGGGATTGTTGGGTACACGCTTGCAAGCGAATTTACAAAAGCCGTCTGTCAGGATAATCGCCGGCTTAGTGGTATTGAGCTTTGGAGTATTAGGTATGTTTCGACTATCGACGGGACTATCGCATGGCTGGTTAGATGCTGTATGCATTACGCCCTCGATAAACCGATGAACTGATGAGCCGTGCAGCTATGAAATCATCGACACCTTGCTTTCACTGTGGTCTACCGGTACCTGAGGGTAGTCACTGGTATGTGCACGTGGATGGCATCGACCAGCCGATGTGTTGTCCAGGATGTCAGGCGGTTGCGCAAGCGATTGTTGATTCAGGGCTGACGACTTACTACAGCAGTCGCCAACAATTACCCGAAGGCGTTGCCGCACCGCTGCCAGAAGCATTGAGTTTGTATGACAGTCCTGAATTAGCCGCGCAATTTACTAATGATGCAGGCGTTGCTGAAGCGATGTTATCCGTCGAAGGCATACGCTGTTCCGCATGTGTTTGGCTGATTGAAAAAAGATTATCGCAAGTACCAGGATTAAAGAGCGCGAATCTGAATGTGGCGACCGAAAAGCTACAAGTGACATGGGATGCCGCGCTATCCAAACCCAGCGACATTATTCGTGCGGTGCGCGAAGTAGGGTATGTGGCTTATCCGTTTGATCCGGTTCAGCATGGTGAGTTACTGCGTAAGAATACGCGCACACTGTTTAAGCGACTATTTGTTGCAGGTCTGTCGATGATGCAGGTCATGATGTATGCCGTACCGGTTTACTTAGCCGATGCCGGAAGCATAGAGTCCGATTTAGAACAATTGATGCGATGGGCAAGTTTGCTACTAACGCTGCCTGCGGTGATGTATTCAGCGCAGCCATTTTTTCGTGGCGCGTGGACTGACATAAAAGTGCGCACACCGGGTATGGATGTACCGGTTGCTTTAGGTATTGCAGCGGGTTTTGTGGGCAGTGCGTGGTCCACCATCACAGGGGTTGGTGACGTTTATTTTGATTCCGTCACCATGTTCATTTTTTTATTGCTG
>JBEGSP010000256.1:0-2686 GCA_041179845.1 Pseudomonadota bacterium | reverse complement strand
TCAACGGACATCGGCATATAGATGATGACGCGATCACCTTTTTTGATACCCAGAGATTTGAGACCGTTAGCGAACTTACATACTTTCTTATGCAATTCGCGATAAGTGAGTTTGCTGACCGATCCATCATCGGCTTCGAAGATGATCGCAGTGCGATCTGCATTACCGTTAGTCAGGTTTCGGTCGAGGCAGTTGTAAGACACATTTAACTGACCATCATCGAACCATTTATAAAACGGTGCCTGGGATTCGTCTAAGGTTTTAGAAAATGGCTTATGCCATTCAAGGTGTTCGCGCGCTAGACGCGCCCAAAAACCCTCGTAATCTTTTTCTGCTTCAGCACACAAGGCTTCGTAGGCTGCCATGTCTGCAACAGTCGCATTTTTTAAAAAGTCTGCGGGCGGAGCAAATACACGCTCCTCGTGCATGAGGGACTCGATTTCAGACATGGTGTCTCCATCCTGCGAATAATTATTGTGACTTAACGATAAGCCGCCTCGCTTACTCAGGCCTTACATAAGACCTAGCGTTATGCTCAGGTATGCGGCTTATAGTAGGCACTATTTGACGGGTAGTCGGGGTGTAAAATGACGCAGTACGAAGCCGTTTGCCGCGAACAGCTCTTTTGAGCTTGCGGATGGCCTCGGAGAGCATAAATTTACTAACGTTGCTTACGCTTGCCAATTTCATATTTTAAGCCAATCATGACCATCATCAAGCAAGAAGATTTGATCGAATCCGTTGCCGCCGCCCTTCAGTTCATCAGTTATTACCACCCAACGGACTATATTCGCCATCTGGCCCGTGCTTACGAACGGGAGCAAAGCGCCGCAGCAAAAGATGCCATTGCTCAGATACTGACCAATTCCCGCATGTGTGCCGAAGGCAAGCGCCCGATCTGCCAAGACACGGGAATCGTGAACGTATTTTTAAAAATCGGCATGGACGTGCGTTTTGAAGGCTTTGCAGGGTCGATCACCGATGCCATTAATGAAGGTGTTCGTCGCGGCTACAACAATGCTGATAACAAATTACGTGCTTCTGTCGTAGCTGATCCGCAATTCGAACGTAAAAATACCAAAGACAACACGCCCGCTGTAGTTCACATGGAAGTAGTGCCAGGTAATACCTTAGATGTGCAAGTCGCCGCTAAGGGAGGTGGCTCAGAAAACAAAAGTAAATTCGTTATGCTCAATCCCTCCGACTCATTAGTTGATTGGGTAGTGAAGACCGTACCTACCATGGGCGCCGGATGGTGCCCACCTGGCATGCTGGGCATAGGCATAGGCGGCACAGCGGAACATGCGATGCTAATGGCGAAACAATCGCTGATGGAAGATCTCGATATGAGCGACTTACTCGCTCGTGGCCCTAAAGATAAAACTGAAGAATTACGCATTGAGCTCTATGAGAAAGTCAATGCGCTGGGTATCGGTGCGCAAGGTCTCGGTGGCTTGACGACAGTGTTGGATGTAAAAATCATGATGCATCCAACTCATGCTGCATCTAAACCTGTCGCTATGATTCCTAATTGCGCTGCCACACGTCACGCACATTTTGTGATGGATGGTTCAGGCCCTGTGTATTTGGATCCACCATCGCTCTCTGAGTGGCCAGATGTGCACTGGATGCCTGATACACAAAAATCGAAACGCATCGATCTCAATACACTCACCGCTGCTGAAGTCGCGTCGTGGAAGCCAGGGCAAACGCTGCTGTTAAATGGAAAAATGCTCACTGGTCGTGATGCTGCGCATAAGCGCATTCAAGACATGCTCGCCAAAGGCGAAAAGCTACCCGTTGATTTTAAAAATCGTGTGATTTATTACGTTGGCCCAGTTGATCCTGTGCGCGATGAAGTCGTTGGTCCGGCTGGCCCAACAACCGCGACACGTATGGATAAATTTACCGACATGATGCTAGAAAAAACTGGTTTGATTGCGATGGTCGGTAAAGCTGAGCGTGGGCCAATTGCGATTGAATCTATCAAGAACCACAAATCAGCCTATCTGATGGCCGTCGGTGGTGCCGCGTATCTGGTATCGAAAGCGATCAAAGGAGCTAAGGTAGTTGGCTTTGCAGACTTAGGAATGGAAGCGATTTATGAATTCGATGTCAGCGATATGCCAGTAACTGTTGCTGTCGATTCCAGCGGTATTTCAGTGCACAACACTGGGCCTAAAGAATGGCAAGAGCGTATCGCTGCCACCATCGGCAAGATCCCCGTTAAGATTGGCTGATTCTTTTACATCGCTAGATTCGAACGCACCGATTGGTGTGTTCGATTCGGGTATTGGTGGACTCTCGGTGCTGCGGCACGTTCACGCATTACTGCCTTGCGAAGAGCTACTGTATTTTGCGGATTCTGGATTTGCACCCTATGGTGAAAAACCCGAATCAATCATCGTTGACCGCGTGTTGTCGATTGCCGCGTTTTTACAGACTTACCACGTTAAAGCGATGGTGGTGGCATGCAATACTGCCACTGCTGCTGCGATCTCAGCCCTACGCTCACACTACCCGCACATGCAAGTCGTTGGAGTAGAGCCCGGCCTTAAACCAGCTGCGGTACTCACAAAATCGGGAGTGGTGGGTGTGTTAGCCACCACCAGCACTTTAGCGAGTGAAAAATTTCAGAAATTACAGCAACAAATCACTGACTCCGTTGAGGTGCGTTTTATTACAC
>JBEGSP010000255.1:0-8635 GCA_041179845.1 Pseudomonadota bacterium | reverse complement strand
CTCGCTGCCTTAACAGCGGCAATCGTCTCGTACTCCGCTTCACCAGAATAACCATCAGCCCGTGTACGGCCATGCAAAGTCAGCATCGCGATACCGCTTTCTTCCGCAATACGCGCGATCGTTAAAGCATTTTTGGTTTGTCGGTCCCAGCCAGTACGAAATTTAAGTGTGACGGGTACGTCTACTGCACTTACTACTGCTTCTAACAGACGAGCCACCAAAATTTCATCACGCAACAAGGCCGAACCACACCAATTGTTGCAAACTTTTTTTACGGGACAACCCATGTTGATATCAATGATCTGCGCACCACGATCAACATTAAAACGCGCTGCTTCGGCCAACATCACAGGATCAGCACCGGCGATCTGCACTGCTTTGGGTTCCATCTCGCCTTCGTGATTAATCCGGCGCGCTGTTTTTACACTCGCCATAACACGTGGATTAGAGGCCGCCATTTCAGATACGGCATAACCTGCACCCAACTCTTTGCACAACTGTCGAAATGGCCTATCGGTCACACCCGCCATGGGTGCAACAAAGACATTGTTGCGAAGTTGATAGGGGCCGATATTCATAGATATCAAGTGAACAGTTCGCGCAGAAAGCGTATTTTATCCGGAGTGTCTTGGGTGGCAAACCAGCTTTCAGGCCGCTGGATGCGTGCGATCGATTTCATCGAGGCCGTCCCCTTCAAGATGCGTAGCATCGGCCCACTGCAACAGAGTGTATTTTTTTCCATCCCAATGCAATCGATTGATCGCTGCATTGATAATGCCAAATTCACGTTTAGCGTCGATTGGCATTCCCGTCGCTTCGCGATAGAGGCAATCCAGCACGCCACCGTGTGTAAGAATGAGCATGCGTTGTACAGGATGATTTTTGACGATGTTAGTTACCGCATTCACTGAACGCTGATGAAAATCATGCAACGTCTCCGCCTCACGTTCACCCGCAGGAAAACGAGCATGCAAATCACGCGCTTGCCAATGCGCGAATTCTCGCGGAAATTGCTGTGCGACTTCTTTGTACATCAATCCTTCAAACGCGCCATAGCACCGTTCACGTAATTGTTCATCAATGATCAATGGCATCTGATGAACATCAGCCACAGCTTGCGCAGTGAGTTTGGCGCGCTGCAAATCACTGGTGTAAATCGCATCGAGTTTTTCTGAGGCCAATGCAGCGCCCAGCGCTTTAGCCTGGCGCAGCCCTTCATTATTCAAAGGAATATCGATGTGGCCTTGCATGCGACGCGCACGATTCCAATCTGTCTCGCCGTGACGTATCAACAAAATTTCCATAACTAGCCTAAATGAGTGGGGGGCACATGCAGCCAAAACGTGACAGGGCCATCGTTGATCAGGGCTACTTTCATATCCGCACCAAATTTTCCAGTCTCAACGACTGGATGCGTAGTGCGAGCACGATCAACGGCGTAGTCAAACAACTGACGCGCTACGGCAGGCGGTGCTGCGGGAGTAAACGATGGTCGTGTACCAGAGCGTGTATCAGCGGCAAGCGTAAATTGCGGCACTAACAGCACGCCGCCGTTCACTTGTGCCACATTTAAATTCATTTTGCCGTCGGCATCATAAAACACACGATAGGCTAGTAGTTTAGCCAGTAAAGTGTCGGCTTCTTTTTCTGTGTCATTACGCTCGGCGCATAAAAAAATAAGTAAGCCCTGGTCGATACGACCAATCAACTCACCATCGACTCGCACCGAGGCTTCTGAGACTCTCTGTAACAGAGCAATCAAGACAATGTCACGCGTGCAAATTTACGTTTACCGACTTGCAGCACAAAGCTACCTGCATCGACTTTCAGTCCTTTATCACTGATCGTCACTCCATCCATACGTACACCGCCTTGCTCAACCATACGCAAAGCCTCGGACGAGGAAGGGCATAAATTCGCTTGTTTTAGCAATTGACCAATCCCAAGCGGCGCACCACTAACAGCCACTTCGGGGATCTCGTCGGGAATACCGCCACGCGCACGGTGATCAAAATCTGCCAAGGCATCTTCGGCTGCTTGTCGCGAATGAAAACGTTCCACAATTTCTTGGGCCAACAAGACTTTGATATCACGCGGATTGCGGCCGCCCTCAATCTCTTGTTTAAATTTTTCAATCTCAGCCATCGGTCGAAATGACAGCAACTCGTAATAACGCCACATCATCACATCCGAGATACTCATCACTTTAGCGAACATGGTGTTACCAGGCTCGGTAATACCAATGTAATTACCTTTTGATTTGGACATTTTTTCAACGCCGTCCAAACCCTCAAGCAAAGGCATCGTCAAAATACATTGCTGTGGTTGACCGTAATCTTTTTGCAGTTCACGTCCGACCAATAAATTAAATTTTTGATCAGTGCCACCGATTTCCAAATCTGATTTAAGCGCGACCGAATCGTATCCCTGCATCAGCGGATACAAAAGTTCATGCACCGAAATAGGTGTACCTGCTTTAAAGCGCTTAGAAAAATCTTCACGCTCCAAAATTCGTGCAATGGTATAACGCGAAGAGAGCTCTATCATGCCGCGAGCACCGAGTTGATCGCACCATTCGGAGTTATAACGAATCTCAGTACGCTCAGGATCCAGCACTAAACTCGCTTGAGCGAAATAGGTCTTGGCGTTTTGTTCAATTTGCTCGCGAGTCAGCGGTGGGCGCGTGATGTTGCGGCCCGAAGGATCACCAATCATCGACGTAAAGTCACCAATCAGAAAAATCACTGTGTGACCCAAATCCTGCAATTGGCGCATCTTGTTCAAGACGACCGTGTGACCCAGATGCAAATCAGGCGCCGTGGGATCTAGACCAAGCTTGATGCGAAGTGGTTTTCCACTTTTTTCAGAAGCCGCCAATTTTTGCGCGAACTCTGACTCGATCAGCAATTCATCAACGCCGCGCTTAATGATCGCTAGCGCGTTGCGCACTGCATCAGAAATGGGCAAAGAAGGAGCCGCTGTTTTGTGGCCATCGTGGGTGGTCGGTACTGCAGTTGGCTGGGAATTCATACCTTGAAACGTCGTTGAAGTTGCATTTTATTAATAAATTTTTAATTATTTTGCCAAGGTTAGCGTTTGCTATAATGGCGGGCTTCGCCCAAAGGGCTCTGACTGTTCCGTGAATTCGCCGGAAACGGCCAAAAACGACGGATTTTAGCGTATCAAATGAGCCCGACAGACAAATTCTCCAACTTGTTGCTTCAGCTGTGGTCCAAGCTGCGCACTACCCCAAAACAAAAGATGCTCACAGCGGCCGCTATGCTATCGCTGATTGCCTTTGGTGCTGCTGGCGTTGCACCATTGGCGCCTGATGCATCGGATCTGCCAGTGACGCTATTGGTTGAAGAATTGGGCGTTCCCGATCTTACTAGCCAGATTCAATCCCTGCAGACGAGTGCCGACCAGTTTGTTGCCGAAGAGCGGGTTCGCCCCGGCGATACCTTGGATGCCTTGCTAGACCGACTGGGTGTCGAGGACCGCGCTGCCAGCTCATTCATCCGTACTGATACACAAGCGCGCTCACTCGCCAATTTACGACCCGGTCGCCGCATACAGGCGACAGTCACTGCTGAAGGAAAACTCATCTCAGCCAGCACGCTGTTGAATGACAACCGCGATGACATCAAACGATTAGTGATTCAGCGTTCCGCCGATGGTTTTACTGCACGCCAAGAACCTGCCAAGCTTGAACGTCACATTGAGATGCGTTCAGGCGAAATTCGCTCCTCATTATTTGCTGCTACCGATGCAGCACAAGTACCCGATGCAATCGCGATGCAAATCGTTGAGATCTTCTCTTCCGATATCGACTTTGCCTCTGACTTGCGCCGCGGCGATCGTTTTCAAGTGATCTTCGAGACGCTGTGGCAAGGCGGCGAACCGATTCATTCTGGTCGCGTGCTCGCGGTCGAATTTTTAAATGACGGCAAAACCCATCAGGCAATTTGGTTCGATCAAGCAGACGCGGGACAAGGCGGCTACTTTGATGCCGATGGTAAAGCTCTGAAAAAAGAATTCCTTAAATCGCCGCTCCAATTCTCGCGTGTGACCTCTGGCTTTGCGATGCGCGTTCATCCGATTTCCGGCATGTGGAAACAGCACAAAGGTATTGATTTCGCTGCGCCGGTTGGAACACCGATTCGCGCTACTGGCGATGGACATATTGATTTCACCGGTCCCCACGGCGGCTATGGAAACATGGTGGTAATCAAGCATAGCGGTAGCTATTCAACTGCGTATGCGCACATGAGTCATATTGCATCGGGTCTAAAACGTGGTGCTCGCGTGGCGCAAGGCGATGTCATTGGTTATGTTGGTACCAGCGGTTGGTCTACTGGACCTCATCTGCATTACGAATTCCGCGTTAATAATGATGCGCGCGATCCTAAATCCATAGCAATGCAACAGGTTCAATCACTGGCCGGTATACATCTGCAACAATTTCATCTTCACCTAGCCGACATGAAGCATCGCTTCCGACTCTTGTCTGTTAATGTGACGCAGCTGGCCTCTCGTTAATATCGTATTGATACTTTCGCGTTGATATTTACGCTTTACTAATTACTCATTGATGCGCTTTACTGAGGCATCAATCGCCGGACAATGCCGATGTCAACTAATCCTCTTTATATAGGCTTGATGTCCGGCACCAGCCTCGATGGTGTGGATGGTGTTCTCACCGCACTCGATGGTGATTTGACGGCCGCCTACCTTCCCTTTACTCCCGAATTAAAACAAGCGCTGCTAGCGCTGCAATCATCAGGCGCGGATGAAATTCATCGCGAATCTCTGGCAGCTCAACAGTTGGCTCGCGTGTATGCGAATTGCGTGCATGAGTTACTGGCATCAGCGAATATCAAAAGCGATCAGGTAACGGCAATAGGGGCGCATGGCCAAACCATTCGTCACTTACCTAGTCAAGGATATACGCGACAACTGAATCACCCTGCACTATTGGCTGAATTAACGGGTATTGATGTGATTGCTGATTTTCGTAGCCGTGATATTGCAGCTGGTGGTCAGGGCGCTCCACTCGTACCCGCATTCCATCAAGCCGTGTTTGGTCAAACGGGCCACACACGTGTGGTGGTTAACATTGGTGGCATCAGTAACATTAGCCTGCTGAATGCTGACGGTGGCGTGAGTGGTTTTGATACTGGGCCCGGCAATGTCTTATTGGATGCATGGATAACCGCACATCAAGGCAAAGCATTTGATGCAGATGGCGCATGGGCCGCGAGCGGCAGCGTTAACCAAGAATTACTAAACAATATGTTGAGCGAGCCTTTTTTCTCTGCTCCTCCTCCTAAAAGTACGGGGCGTGATTTATTTCATCTGACATGGCTGGAGTCACAAGTGAAATCATTTCCTTCGCTTCGCCCTGAAGATGTACAAGCGACTCTGATTGCGCTCACCACAACATCGATTGCAGAGGCGATTCAACACCATGCACCAGCTTGCGATGCTGTATACGTATGTGGTGGTGGTGCGTATAACAGCCAGCTCATGCAATCACTGCAGAAACAATTGTCGGCATCGGTAAGCAGCACTGATGCGTTGGGTATAGCGCCCTCACATGTCGAGGCACTTGCGTTTGCCTGGCTGGCGAAACAATTTTGTGAGCGTAAACCAGGCAATTTACCGTCAGTGACGGGTGCAAAAGGAAACCGTATTTTGGGCGCTCTTTATCCTGCCTAACTGCGCAACCAAAAACTGGTGAAGAAAATAAAAAAGCGCGGAAGTCCGCGCTTTTTGTTTTTACAACTAACGAATAATTACGCTGAGAATGACGATCCGCAGCCGCAAGTCGTAGTGGCATTCGGATTTTTAATCACGAATTGCGCACCTTCCAGATCATCTTTGTAATCGATCTCCGCGCCCACCAGATATTGGTAGCTCATGGAATCGACTAACAGTTGTACGCCATTTTTAATCATGGCGGTGTCGTCTTCATTAACGATTTCATCAAAGGTGAAACCGTACTGAAAACCTGAGCAACCCCCGCCCTGCACAAACACGCGCAGTTTCAAATCAGGGTTACCTTCTTCTTCAATGAGTTGAGCCACTTTATTGGCAGCACTCTCACTAAAAATAATCGGTGACGGCATTTCGGTCGGTGCGTTCATGTGATGCTCCTGCGATCGTAAAACAAAGTTCTGGGATTATAGCCCTCGGCTAGGTTGAGCGCCGAAGGGGCAAAAGCTGTTTCAGCCAAAAGTACTACTGCATCAGGCGAGTTTTAATTCCTGTACCGCGTCTGGAACCTCGCGTGAAGGAATCCCAACATGACCAACATCCGGACACAGCAGACCCGTTACGGTCGCGCCAGGCTGCAAACACAGCGATTCGTAATGAATATCTCCAATTATGCGCGCTCTAGAGAGTAATTCAACCCTGCCAGTGATATGGAGATTGCCTTCGACCAGTCCATCAATCAGCACATAATCAGCCCACACGCCGCCGCTAATCCGACCTGAGCGGCCCAACACCAAGTGAGCTGGCGCTGTGGCGTCTAATTTGATTTCACCTTTGACATGTCCTTTGACATGCCCATCTATCCTGAGACCGCCCTCAAAAATTACATCGCCTTCTATCCGGCATCCCTGAGCAATCAAGGTATCAATACAGCGCAGCGAATATTTACCTGACATGCATCTCCCACAGCCCACAGTTGAGTTACGCGGTCGAGCATAGGCTCTTTAACCGCAGGGACTTTGGGAATTCGCACCCATCAAGGCAGTATCGGCACTTGGCGCAAGCCGGTTGTTTCATCCAAACCAAACATCAGATTCATACATTGCACACCCTGACCAGCAGCACCTTTGACCAGGTTGTCTTCAACCACCAAGATCACCAACAAATCACCGCCACCGGGACGATGCACTGCCAGCCTCAGCATATTCGATGCACGCACCGAACGCGTTTCTGGATGGCTGCCAGCAGGCATAACATCCACAAACGGTGAATCACGATAATGCGATTCATACAGCGCCTGAAAATCTAACGAGCGCGCCTCGGGCAAAAGCGTTGCATACAGCGTTGAATGAATACCACGAATCATAGGCACCAAATGCGGCACAAACGTTAAACCAATAGGACGACCTGCAATCGCTTGCAGTCCTTGGATCGTTTCAGGCAAATGACGATGGCCTTTCACACCATACGCTTTGAAATTATCTGAAGCCTCCGCTAACAACGCATGCACTTCTGCTTTGCGACCTGCACCCGACACACCCGATTTGCAATCAGCAATGAGGGATGATTCATTGATCAGTGGCTTACCCTGAGTCAGCAAAGGAGCAAAACCTAATTGCATAGACGTGGGATAACAACCTGGCAGACCAATCACACGCGCGGCGCGTATCGCGTCACGATTAACCTCTGGTAGGCCATACACGGCTTCAGCCAAAATATCTGGGCAGCTGTGCGGCATGCCGTACCACTGCTCAAACACTGCCGTGTCTTTCAAACGAAAATCGGCAGCCAGATCAATCACCTTCACACCCGCGGCGAGCAATTCGCGTGCTTGCGCCATCGCCACACCATGAGGCGTGGCAAAGAAAACGACATCGCATTGATCAAGCCGTGCCTTTTCAGGCGCAGAAAACGCCAGCGAAACATGACCGCGTAGCGAGGGAAACATCTCGGCTACTGGCATGCCATCTTCTTTGCGCGACGTAATAGCTACCAACTCGGCCTGTGGATGCGCGGCCAAAATACGCAGCAATTCCACGCCGGTGTAACCGGTACCACCTACGATGCCAATCTTGATCATCCACACTCTCCTTGTAGCTGCTGCTGCGGCGACGCCAGATGAATAAATACAGCTGAAATGAAGTTGAAAAAAAACCGTCGGGCACCAACCCGACGGCTTCTGTTCGCAGTTGAAGCGAAAGCTTAACGCTTGGAGAACTGCTTTGCGCGACGAGCTTTGCGCAAACCCACTTTTTTACGTTCAACTTCGCGTGCATCACGAGTAACGAAACCAGCTTTTGACAGCTCAGGCTTTAGCGTTGCATCGTAATCAATCAGTGCACGAGTGATACCGTGACGAACGGCACCCGCTTGACCTGATTCACCACCACCATGCACATTCACCATGATGTCGAAGCGATCAAGATTGTTCGTGAGTTCCAACGGCTGACGAATCACCATCAGACCTGTCTCGCGCGAAAAATACTCAGCCGCTGCTTTGCCATTGACAACGATTTTGCCGCTGCCAGTTTTAATAAATACGCGGGCCACTGCACTCTTGCGACGGCCGGTTCCGTAGTTGTAGTTACCGATCATGTCTATTCCTTAGATTTCGAGTGCCGTTGGTTGCTGGGCGCTGTGCGGGTGGCTGCCATCGGCATAAACCTTCAGCTTCTTGATCATCGCGTAACCGAGTGGGCCTTTGGGCAGCATGCCCTTAACAGCTTTCTCTAACGCGCGACCTGGGTGCTTGCTTTGCATGTCGCGGAAATTCGTTTCGTAAATACCGCCTGGGTAACCGGTATGACGGAAATACTTTTTGTCGAGCGACTTAGCGCCCGTTACACGTAGTTTGTCGGCATTGACTACAACAATGTAATCGCCCGTATCAACGTGCGGTGTGAACTCAGGCTTGTGTTTA
>JBEGSP010000254.1:0-5036 GCA_041179845.1 Pseudomonadota bacterium | reverse complement strand
CCGCTGGCTCCCATTGTGCGTGCCTTGAATCAGCCCCTGATGCGACCTTTGCGTCGCTTCATTCCACCGATAGCGGGAGTTGACCTCTCGCCTATACTGGCTTTTTTACTGCTCAGAGTCGTCTTGTTTGTTACCGATAATTTGCTGCTCGGCTTATTCTGATGGAGCGTCCATGGTGTAGTCGTCATGGTGAGTGCTTGCGTATTGCTGTGCATGTTCAGCCCAACGCTTCGCGAACAGAAATTGCTGGCTTAGTAGAAGGCGCACTCAAGATCAGACTGCATGCCCCACCCGTTGATGGTAAAGCGAACGAGGCACTGACACAGTTCATTGCCGAGCGACTGAAGGTAGCCAAAAGAGATGTAACCGTTAGTCGTGGTCACGGCAGCCGCCAGAAACTACTCGAGGTGCGTACTGGGATGACCCTCGAGCAGATCGAATCCCTACTCAGTAGCTTGACTCATCAAAAGCTGTAGCCGAATTCTTTGCGGAAGCGTTCTTGAATGTCGGCGAGAGTAGGTGTGTGGTTTTGCCCGCCTTGGCTGGCGATCTTGATCGATCCCATCAGTGAGGACAAACGACCGATGGTCATCCAATCCATATCGTGAGTCAATCCGTATAGCATGCCGGCTCGGAAAGCATCGCCGCAACCAGTGGGATCAACTATCTGATCGACGCGTACAACAGGAATATCAAAGCGCTCATTGCTAGTGTAAATTTCTGCGCCTTGCTCACCCCGAGTAACGATTAGCGCTGAGACTCGTTCAGCCACCTGTTCGAGCGACAGTCCGGTACGTTCAGTCAATAATTCTGCTTCGTAGTCATTGACTGCAACATAGGTTGCCAGTTCGATGAAGTGAGTCAGCTCTTCACCGCTAAACATCGGTAAGCCCTGCCCCGGATCAAAGATAAACGGCACACCTAGGCGCGCGCAATCTTCCGCGTGTTCAATCATGCCATCGCGGCCATCGGGCGCAACGATCGCAATTTTTACTTTGCCGGCATCATGAATTTTATTCAGATGCGAGCTACCCATGGCGCCTGGATGGAAAGCAGTAATCTGATTGCTATCTGCATCGGTTGTAATGAAGGCTTGGGCTGTATACGCATCGTCGATATGCCGAATGCAGCGGCGGCTAATACCTAATTTATCCAACCGATCAACATACGAGTCACCATCTTTACCAAGGGTGGCCATGATCAGAGGATCACCATTTAATAGTTTTAAGTTGTAAGCGATGTTGCCAGCGCAGCCACCAAATTCTCTGCGTATGCCGGGAACCAGGAAGGCAACGTTAATCTTATGCAGTTGGTCGGCCAGCAGCGCTTCAGAAAAACGTCCGTGAAAAGACATAATGGTGTCGAAGGCCATCGAGCCGCAGATCAGTGAAGTCATGATATTTTGATTATTGGTTTTGAAGCTGTCTCGGTTGAAAGATCAGATCGTGTTGAAATTATGGGTAGAACAAGATGATGCTAAAACCGCCTGGAAAATCACCACTCAGTTCGAAGTTGATCTGAATCTCTTGTTCGGCATGCGCGGCAATGCCCTTTTTGATCTCAGCGGCGCGGAGATAATTGAGCGGGTTAAATACTTTGCGAACCAATACCTGACCCACATCAGTTTTTAATTCAAGATCGAGCGAGGGCCAGGCTTGCACCGTATCAGATTGATTGCGGATAAGTGCCGTTAAGGTGAATTGTCCTGGATGATCTGTGACTGGTTGCAGCTGACTTGATTCCAGCGAAATCAAATCAATATGCTCAGGTAGACGAACCTGACAACCAACGCGTGAACAGAGCGCGCGCACATAACGTCCCGCTTCGGGTGAGCGCGCGGCAATTTCGGCGCGATAAAAATACCCCAGCTGTGCAATCAGGGCGACTAACAAAAAAGGTATACCTAGCCAGAGCACCCATTTCCAAGTGTTCGCGCTTTGCTCACGCTTTCTGGCTTCTTCAACAAAAGACGGTGTCGGCGTAGCCATCATCGGAGGCGTTTCCGTGCTGAGCTCAGCTTCTTCTGGCGCGCTCCACGGCTTACTCTGCAAATCAGAAATCGCCTTTGAAAGAGCGTCCAGCTCATCTTGCATGTTAGATGGCGGAGTAGGTTGATGTTGATTTGCGCGCAGCGATCCAAAATCAACCAAGGTCATACGCCCCTCGAGGTCTTCCGTGGAGAGTGTTTCTTCCAGCGGCATATCCTCGGCACCGTGCAGCAAGTGCTCGCGACCATTAAAGAGTTCACGGCAAGCGCCGCAGCGAACCATACCCTCCCTCAGCTCAAGCTGTGGGGGCATAACGCGAAAGCGAGTTTGACAATGGGGGCAGCGGGTAGCAAGCATGACGCGCTATCTTAATCTATTGCAAGGTTTTCAAGGGATCCTGCAAGTGCGACCCATCCTTCGAACTCAGCACTGACGGACAGCTGAATATAGTTTTGGTAGCAAGCGATGACCTCGTCAGCTTGCCGAGCCAGCACGCCGGATAGCACCAGCGATCCCCCTTTGGCGACCCTGCCACACAGCATAGGCGCCATCACTTTCAGTGGGCCAGACAAAATATTCGCCACTACTACGTCATAGCGTTGGCCTTGACGAGCCGTCGCAAAGTCTTCGGGCAGAAAAAAAGTAACGTCGCATTGATTACGCTTGGCATTTTCACGGGCCGAAACAATCGCTTGCGGGTCAATATCAACGCCGTCGACAGCATGCGCTCCGACCTTATTAGCCAGCATCGCCAAAATACCCGATCCGCAACCATAATCGAGCACCGACTGCGGCGAACGTAGATTCACTTCCAGCCATTCCATGCAGAGCTTGGTGGTGGGGTGACTACCCGTGCCAAAGGCGAGTCCTGGGTCGAGTTCTAAAATTAAGGCATCGGGATGGGGGGCATCATGCCAACTAGGTACCACCCAGATATTTTTTCCTATGTGTATAGGTTCAAATTGCGATTGAGTCAGTCGTACCCAATCTTGGTCAGCCACTGAGCGCAATTTAAAAGGTAATACCGTACTGAAATCACACATTGCACAAGCTTGGTGGACAAGTTCTGCAGCGTCGTCGCTGGCATTGATCAGCGCTACCACTCGACTGCTTTCCCATGCGTGTTCGGTAGGTTCCATGCCGGGCTCCCCGAACAAGGGTTGTTCAGCGTCCGTGCCTTCGTTCGCATCTTCCACAGATACTGATAAAGCACCGGCTTCAATCAATGCATCCGATACAAGCTCAGCCTGCTGGCGCGGCACTTCAAGGACGATTTCTGTCCAACTCATCGCAGCCGCTTATTTTTTGTTCGCAAGTTTCTGCTCTAAGTAGTGGATGTTCGTTCCACCCTCAGCAAAGCGCGCATCTTCCATCAACTCGCGGTGCAAAGGGATGTTGGTTTGTATACCTTCGACAACCATCTCAGATAAGGCAATCTGCATGCGACGAATAGCTTGGTCGCGCGTAGCGCCATAAGCGATCACTTTGCCCACCATGGAATCATAGTTTGGTGGAACGTAGTAACCCGCATAAGCATGTGAATCAACGCGTATCCCTGGACCTCCGGGGGCATGCCATGATTGGATGCGTCCGGGAGAGGGTGTAAATTTAAACGGATCTTCTGCATTGATGCGGCATTCAATCGCATGTCCCGTCAGCACAATATCTTTTTGGCGGAAGCGTAGTTTTTCGCCAGAAGCAATCCGTATTTGTTCTTGCACCAGATCGATGCCGGTAATCATTTCCGTGACTGGATGTTCCACTTGAATGCGCGTATTCATTTCGATGAAATAAAACTCACCGGCTTCGTAAAGAAATTCAAAGGTACCCGCACCCCGATAGCCAATCTTGCGACAAGCTTCGGCGCAACGATCGCCAATTTTTTCAATTAGCTTGCGTGGAATGCCCGGTGCCGGCGCTTCTTCAATAACTTTTTGATGGCGGCGTTGCATGGAGCAGTCGCGCTCACCCAGCCAGACAGCATTTTTGAATTCATCAGCAAGCACCTGGATTTCCACGTGTCGTGGATTCTCCAGATACTTTTCCATGTAGACCTCGGGATTGCTAAACGCTGCACCGGCTTCTGCTTTGGTCATAGTGACCGCGTTTAAAAGTGCCGCTTCTGTATGCACCACACGCATACCGCGACCACCACCACCACCGGCGGCCTTAATAATGACGGGGTAACCGACACGGCGTGCCGTCTGAATAATAATTTTTGGATCATCCGGCAGCGCACCTTCGGATCCGGGCACACAAGGAACGCCCGCTTTGATCATCGCCTGTTTGGCTGAGACCTTATCGCCCATCAAGCGTATAGACTCGGGTCGCGGCCCGATAAAGACAAAACCTGATTGTTCTACCCGTTCAGCGAAGTCGGCGTTTTCAGATAAAAATCCATAGCCAGGATGGATGGCTTCGGCGTCAGTAACCTCGGCGGCGCTGATGATCGCGGGCATAGACAAATAACTTTGCGCTGAGGCGGCCGGGCCGATGCAGACCGACTCATCAGAGAGTTTTACGTACTTCGCTTCGCGGTCAGCTTCTGAGTGCACTACAACGGTTTTGATGCCCATTTCACGGCACGCACGCTGAATGCGCAATGCGATTTCGCCACGATTTGCGATGAGAATTTTTTCAAACATAAACGACTAGCCCTTTGTCGACGCCAGCTTGGCGTTATCGTCTGCTATCCGGGGATTTCGGCCGCACCCATGAGTGCGGATTGTGAAATTAACCAATGATGAATAATGGTTGACCATATTCGACCGGCTGACCGTTCTCAACCAGTATTTGTTTGATCACGCCAGCGGCATCCGTTTCAATTTCATTGAGCAGCTTCATCGCCTCAATGATGCAGACGGTTTCGCCCTGTTTCACACTCGAGCCAATGTCAACAAAAGGTGCTGCTCCGGGTGCGGATGAGCGATAGAAAGTGCCGACCATCGGTGACTTGACCACATGTCCAGAGGGTTCTGCTGCTGCCGCAGGAATGGGTTCTGCCGCGTGAGCCACGGCTGCCGCCGCTACGGGAGCGGCTGCGACAGA
>JBEGSP010000253.1:0-8364 GCA_041179845.1 Pseudomonadota bacterium | reverse complement strand
TCTTACTGCGTGGTTGGCCGCGTATCCAATAAGGTGCGGAGTGATAGAATGCCGCGTCTCGAAAAATCCCTATTCTGGAGTAGTCCATGCTGATTTCTAATGCCTATGCGCAAACCGCAGGCGCGTCTGGCGCTGCTGGTGGCCTGATGAGCTTTTTGCCCATCATTTTGATGTTCGTCGTTTTGTATTTTCTGATGATTCGTCCACAGATGAAGCGTCAAAAAGAGCAAAAAGCAATGATAGATGCCTTGGCCAAAGGTGATGAAGTGATTACTGCAGGTGGTTTGCTGGGCAAAGTTACCAAAGTCAGTGATGGCTATATTACGGTTGAAGTGGCTGCAGGCACTGAAGTGGTTATGCAAAAAGCCGCAGTAACTTTGTTGTTGCCCAAAGGCTCGATCAAAGCACTCTAAGCTGCTCAACTATCTTCGTTCGACTGAGTTCCGTGTCCGGCCTGATCAGGCCGGATATTTTTTAAAGTAAGCGACCTGTCATGAATCGTTATCCCGTTTGGAAATATGTCTTGATCTTACTCGTGCTGTTGTTTGGTGCGCTGTACACCATCCCGAATTTCTTCGGTGAGTCTCCTGCGGTGCAGATCAGCAGCGCCAAGGCAACCATTAAGCTCGGACCTGATGCGGTGGGCTTGGCCAGCCAAGCGCTGGAAAAAGCGGGTGTGCGTGCAGACAATGTCTTCTACGAAGATCTGGGTAATAACGGCACCGTGCGTGTTCGCTTTGCTAGTACTGATTTGCAGTTCAAAGCGAAAACAGTACTGGAGCAAGCATTGAATCGTGATCCGCTGGATCCGAATTATTTAGTCGCCTTCAACTTATTACCGAATACACCGATCTGGCTGCAAAGCTTGCATGCCTTGCCTATGTATTTGGGTTTGGATTTACGCGGTGGTGTGCACTTCTTGATGCAAGTCGATACCAAAGCAGTTATCGCTAAGCGCATTCAGGGTCTGCAAACAGGCGTGCGTGCCTTACTGGTTGAAAAGCATATTCGTTTCGCAGGTATCACGCGTGATGGTGATGCGATCGATATTCGTGTGCGTGATCAAGAAATTCGCGATGCTGTTCGAGCTGTATTGTCAGCGCAGATTTCTGATTTAACGTTGGTCGATGCCGCTGATGCAGAAGGACTAAAGCTGCGTGCCACACTCAGCCCGGTAGCGCTTAAGCGCACGCTGGAAGAAGCGGTTCAGCAAAACATCTCGACGTTATCTAAGCGTGTGAATGAACTCGGAGTCGCTGAGCCTGTGATTCAACGTCAAGGCTCCGATCGTATTGTGGTGCAACTGCCTGGTGTGCAAGATGTCTCGCGCGCAAAAGACATCATTGGTCGTACCGCTACGTTAGAAGTACGTATGGTGGATGACTCGATACGCCGCGGTACCGAAGAAAGCTCAGCGATCCCTTTAGGTTCTGAGTTATTCAAAGTAGGTAAAGGTGCTCCGGTGGTCTTGTTCAAAGAGCCCGTCATTACTGGCGACTATATTTCTAACGCTGGTGCTAGCTTCGATTCAAACCAACAGCCTTCAGTCAGCCTCGATTTGAATGGTGATGGTGGTCGTAAGATGCGTGAAGCAACGCGCAGCAAGATAGGCAAACTGATGGCCATCGTCTTGTTCGAAAAAGGTAAGGGCGAAGTACTCACCGTTGCGACGATACGTGACGAATTGGGATCACGTTTTCAGATAACGGGTATGGAATCGCCCGCAGCTGCAACCGATCTAGCCTTGTTATTACGTGCTGGTTCACTCGCAGCGCCGATGGAAATTATTGAAGAGCGCACGATAGGACCGCAGCTCGGCGCTGAAAATATCGGTAAGGGTTTCAACTCCACGTTGTATGGTTTTGCAGCGATCACCGTTTTTATGGTGCTTTACTACATGCTGTTTGGCGCGTTTAGTGTGTTCGCGTTGGCGGTCAATGTGATGTTGTTAATCGCTGCGTTATCGCTACTGCAGGCAACGCTAACCTTGCCAGGTATTGCAGCGATTGCGCTGACCTTAGGTATGGCGATTGATGCCAACGTGTTGATCAATGAACGTATCCGTGAAGAACTCAGACTCGGCAATCCACCGCAAGCAGCGATTGCGGCGGGTTTCGAACGTGCTTGGGCAACGATTCTTGACTCCAACGTCACCACATTGATTGCGGGTCTGGCCTTGCTAATTTTCGGTTCAGGTCCGATTCGCGGTTTTGCAGTAGTTCATTGTCTAGGTATTTTGACGTCGATGTTTTCAGCGGTAGTGGTAGCGCGTGCGTTAGCTAATGTTTGGTATGGTCGCCGTAAGAAACTGACAGGCGTTTCGATCGGTCAGGTTTGGAAGCCCGATTAAATCGACCAAGCAGGCATATAGAACTCGGCATATAAGAGGAACATCATGGAATTTTTCAGAATCAAAAAAGACATCCCGTTCATGCGTAACGCGTTGCTCTTTAATGCGGTCTCAGCGCTCACCTTTGTAGCGGCAGTGTTCTTTCTGATTGCGAATGGACTGCATTTATCGATTGAATTCACCGGCGGTACGGTGATGGAAGTCGCGTATACCAAGCCAGCGGATCTTGAAGGTATTCGAGCGACGGTGACGGGATTAGGCTTTGCTGACAATCAGGTACAAAGTTTTGGCACAGCTCAAGATGTGTTGATTCGTTTGCCTGTTCAAAAAGGTGTCAATACCGCGCAAATTAGTACTCAGGTCATTGAAGCGTTAAAGGCCAACGATGCATCGATTATTTTGAAGCGGGTGGAATTTGTTGGCCCGCAGGTGGGTCAGGAATTGGCTCACGACGGATTGACTGCGCTGATTTTTGTGATCGTTGGAATCATGATTTATCTGGCCTTCCGATTCGAATGGAAATTTGCCGTCGCAGCCATCATCGCGAACTTGCATGACGTAATCATCATTTTAGGATTTTTTGCTTTTTTCCAGTGGGAGTTTTCTCTCACGGTACTAGCAGCAGTGTTGGCAGTGCTCGGTTATTCGGTGAATGAATCCGTGGTGGTGTTTGATCGGGTAAGGGAAACTTTCCGTGATCGCCGCTACGGTAAATTAACAACGCCGGATGTTCTTAATCACGCAATCACCAGTACGATTTCACGAACAGTGATTACCCACGGCTGTACTCAGCTGATGGTATTGTCGATGTTGCTGTTTGGTGGCCCTACGCTGCATTTCTTTGCAGTGGCGCTGACGATTGGTATTTTGTTTGGTATCTATTCGTCGGTATTTGTTGCGGCGGCCGTGGCGATGTGGTTGGGTGTTAAGCGTGAAGATTTGCTCAAGCCGATTAAACCAAAAGATGAAACCGATGGCGCTGTTGTGTAAGCTAAGCAGCGCTGAATAAAAAAGCCGGCATCAAAGCCGGCTTTTTTTATGGTGCGAGAGTTAATCAAACATCGCGCGCTAATTTTGCAGCCAGGCCTATGTAGCTGGCCGGTGTCATGTCTAACAATTGTTTTTTTGCTTCATCTGGAATAGCCAGACCTTGAACAAATTCGCGCAGCGCCTCTTTGGTGATGCCTTTGCCGCGTGTGAGTTCTTTTAATTGCTCGTAGGGGTTTTCAATACCATAGCGACGCATGACGGTTTGTATCGGTTCGGCGAGTACTTCCCAGCTTTCATTTAAGTCAGCGGCTAAACGATCAGGATTGACTTCAAGCTTATTCAAACCGCGTAAACAACTATCGTAAGCCAGTACGCTGTAACCAAAACCCACGCCGATATTTCTTAGTACGGTGGAATCGGTCAAGTCGCGCTGCCAACGTGATACCGGAAGTTTTTCAGCCATGTGCTTAAGCACGGCGTTTGCCATTCCTAAATTACCTTCAGAGTTTTCAAAGTCAATCGGGTTAACTTTGTGCGGCATGGTTGATGAACCGATTTCACCCGCCTTAGTGCGTTGCTTAAAGTATCCGATAGAAATGTAGCCCCAGATATCGCGATTTAAATCGAGCAGTATGGTGTTAGTGCGAGCGATCGCATCAAATAGCTCGGCGATATAGTCATGCGGTTCGATTTGTATGGTGTGAGGATTGAAGGTCAATCCTAGTTTGGTTTCAATCACCTTGCGCGAAAATTCCGCCCAATCGATATCGGGGTACGCCGATAAATGCGCATTGTAATTTCCGACTGCGCCATTCATTTTGCCCAGTATTTGCACGCCGGCGATACGTTCGCTGGCACGCTTGAGGCGTGCAACTACGTTCGCCATTTCTTTGCCCAACGTAGTTGGGCTAGCGGGTTGGCCGTGGGTGCGTGACATCATCGGTAAATCGGCGTGCTCATGTGCTAGCTCGGTCAACTTAGCAATCACTGTCGCAAGTTGCGGTAACAGTACCGTATCGCGAGCGGTTTTTAGCATCATGCCGTGCGAGGTATTGTTGATGTCTTCGGAAGTGCAGGCAAAATGAATAAACTCGGATGCTTTAACTAACTCAGGGACATCATTCACTTTTTCTTTGAGCCAGTACTCGACAGCTTTCACATCATGATTAGTGACGGCCTCGATACTTTTTATGCGCGCTGCATCGTCCTCAGTAAAATTAGAAGCGAGGCCTTCTAACAAATCGCGTGCCGATTTTGAGAACGGCGGTAACTCGGCAAATCCTGCTTCGGAAAGCGCAATTAACCAAGCAACTTCGACCATGACACGGTGATGCATAAAACCCGCTTCAGAAAGAATAGGGCGCAAAGCATTGGTTTTCGAGGCGTAGCGTCCGTCTAGAGGTGATAGTGCTGAGAGATGAGAAAGTTGCATAGTCGGAATGAGCCCGTTTGGCTAAGAATAAATCGAGTTGTAACGAGCCGGATTCTACCACTCAGGCAACGTCTGGCCTCGGTGTACTAGAGCATAGGCTGGTGCAATTTTCGAGTGATATAATCCGCCTCCCTCGAATCACTACTGAATCGCTATGAAACTGATTGGATCACTCGCGAGTCCGTATGTACGTAAAGTGCGGATTGTTATGGCAGAGAAAAAACTCGATTACGAGTTTGTTCTTGAAGATGTGTGGTCACCTACAACCACTATTCATTTATCTAATCCGTTAGGCAAAGTGCCTTGTTTGGTTATGGAAGATGGTGGCGCCATGTTTGATTCGCGTGTCATCGTTGAATATCTGGACACCATGTCGCCGGTGGGTAAATTGATTCCTAGTGCCGGTCGTGAGCGTGCCAGCATTAAATGCTGGGAAGCGTTGGCTGATGGCGTATTAGATGCGGGGATCGTGGTGCGAATCGAGCGTACTCAGCGTCCGGTTGAAAAGCAAAGTGATGCTTGGGTCGATCGTCAGCTGGGCAAAATACGCAATGGGTTGAATGCTATGGCGATGGCTCTGGGTGATGCACCCTTTTGCGCAGGCAGTCATTTATCACTCGCCGATGTGGCCGTAGGCAGTGCCTTGGGTTGGCTGGCGTTTCGTTTTCCTGAAATTAATTGGCGTGACGATCATACTAATTTGGCGCGCCTGTTCGATAAATTATCTGAACGGCCTTCGTTTAAAGAGACGGTGCCCGTCGCATAAATTGAGTGATCGTTTAGTTATAAAAAAACAGAGCCTGAGAGCTCTGTTTTTTTTGTGTCGTCGATGTGTGTCTTTATGTGACTTCTTTGCGACCTTGAGTATTAGCTAGTGAGTGTGGAGCCCGTATCAATAATGCCGCCACCGAGACACACATCACCGTCATATAAAACGGCCGATTGCCCGGGAGTGACAGCCCACTGAGCTTGCTCGAACTGAAGACTAAAACGGTGGTCGGGTAAGGTGCGGTGCTGACAGTTCATATCGTGTTGTCGGTACCGAGTCTTGGCACTGAGTTGAATTTCAGTAGGTGCGTGACCACTGACCCAGCTCACCTGATCAGCAGCTAGTGTGTGCGACAAGAGCCAGGGATGATCATGACCTTGCACGACATACAGCGTATTGTTGGCCACATCTTTGCGTGCGACATACCAGGCTTCATGATTGCCATCGTCATCGCGATGTTTTTTACTGCCGCCTAAGCCTATGCCTTTACGTTGACCTAAGGTATAAAAAGACAGACCAACATGCTCGCCCATAATTTCGCCTTCAGGCGTCATCATCGGCCCCGGTTTGAATGACAGATAGCGATTTAAAAATTCGCGAAAGGGACGCTCTCCAATAAAGCAAATGCCGGTGGAATCTTTTTTAGTCGCGTTAGGCAAACCGAGTTGATCAGCGATCTTTCGTATCTCTGTTTTATGTAACTCACCCAGCGGAAATAGCGTGTGTGATAGCTGTGCTTGATTTAAACGGTGCAAAAAATAACTTTGATCTTTGCTGGGATCGACGGCTTTTAGTAATTCAAATTGTCCATTGTTCTCGCGCACGCGCGCATAGTGACCGGTAGCGATCAGATCAGCGCCCAGCGTCATCGCGTGATCGAGAAAGGCTTTGAATTTAATTTCGGCATTACACAGCACATCAGGATTGGGTGTTCGGCCAGCTTCATACTCCCGCAAGAATTCGGCAAACACACGATCTTTGTATTCCGAGGCGAAATTCACGGCATCAATATCGACACCTAAAACATCCGCGACGCTGACAGCGTCTATCCAGTCTTGGCGCGTAGAGCAGTACTCATCGTTGTCATCGTCTTCCCAGTTTTTCATGAAGAGACCGATAACCTCATAGCCTTGCTGTTTGAGTAGCCAGGCGGCGACGGACGAATCAACGCCACCGGACATTCCCAAAACAACGCGCTTAGGCATAACTAGGATCACTCACGCTAGGATGGGTATAAATAAGCGACAAGGGGCTGCGTTTACCACTCAGATAGTCATCGACGCATTGCAGTACTAAGGGGCTGCGGTGCATTGCTTGGCAGGTGAGTAGTTCATCGCGCGTCATCCACACGGTGCGGATGATGCCTTCGTCCAGCGGCTGGTCATGTTGTTTACCTAAACTACCGGTAAATGCAAATCGCAAGTAGGTGACTTCTTCTTTGGTGCGGCTTGAGACATAGCGCGACATATAAACGCCGACTAATGCCTCGGGCGAGAAGTCGAAGCTGGTTTCTTCCAGCGCTTCACGGCTGACCGCATCGATCAGTGATTCATCCGGGTCGAGATGGCCAGCCGGTTGATTAAATCGTATACCGTCACTGGTTTCTTCTTCGACCAGTAAAAATTTGCCGTCGCGCTCAATAATCGCGGCCACGGTCACAGAGGGTTTCCAGATAGTTGACATGGTTTCCTTTGAATTGTCGGCATTTTACCCGCTGGCATAGTCTGGGCTATCCAGCGGGGTGCTGAGGCTGGCTAGTGCCATATCAATGATAAGTAGCGTTTGCGCGAGTAGTCAGAGTACGAAATGCTAGGTTTGTTGGCTAATCTGAAATGTATTTATAAGAATCTTTCCAGATACCTACAAATCTATCCTAGATAGGCCATCATAAAATAGAACGGTTGTTCCATTTTAGAAATTGCGTGTAAGATTCTGGCTTTCTTTTTGGGAGATCCCCATGAAAATCGGCATTCCCGCCGAGACGCGGCCGGGTGAGACGCGAGTTGCCGCGACACCCGAAACAGTTAAAAAGCTGGTCGCTGCTAAGCATCAAGTGGTGGTGCAGGCTGGCGCAGGCGTAGCAGCCAGCATAACGGATGAAGCATACGCAGCAGCAGGCGCGGAGCTTGTCTCTGCAGACCAAGCTTTGGGTGCTGATTTAGTTTTAAAAGTCAGAGCGCCTTCCGCAGATGAGCGTAAGTCTATGAAATCTGGCAGCGTGCTGGTCGGCATGCTCAACCCCTTTGATGCAGACAACAACGCGGCGATGGCCGCTGCAGGTCTAAGTGCGTTTGCGCTCGAGGCGGCGCCACGTATTACGCGCGCTCAGTCGTTGGATGTCCTTTCTTCTCAAGCGAATATTGCTGGTTACAAGGCTGTTCTGATGGCGGCGAACGCTTATCAACGTTTCATGCCTATGCTGATGACGGCGGCGGGTACGGTGAAAGCAGCGCGCGTGCTGATTATGGGTGTGGGTGTCGCTGGTTTGCAGGCGATTGCTACAGCCAAACGTATGGGTGCAATCATTGAGGCGTCGGATGTACGTCCGCCTGTGAAAGAACAAGTCGAATCGCTGGGTGCAAAATTTATTGACGTGCCTTTCGAAACGGAAGAAGAGCAAGAAATCGCGAAGGGCGTCGGTGGTTATGCACGCCCGATGCCAGAAGCTTGGATGAAACGTCAGGCAGCATTAGTACATGAGCGCGCCAAGCAAGCTGACATCATCATCACTACTGCACTGATACCGGGTCGTAAAGCTCCGATATTGATTAGCGAAGACACGGTCAAATCAATGAAGCCAGGATCGGTGATTGTTGATATGGC
>JBEGSP010000252.1:0-3066 GCA_041179845.1 Pseudomonadota bacterium | reverse complement strand
GTAGATATCAAATTCCGCACCGGTTTTTGGAATGGTAAACCTGTACGAACTCACATGACCGAGCTTGTTGCGTCATTAGGTGAGCTGGCAAAAAACTATGACGCCTGGGTCCGGCTGCATTACGTGTATCCGTACCCGCATGTCGATGACATCATTCCGCTGATGAATGGTGGTCATGTGTTGCCTTATCTGGATGTGCCACTTCAGCATTCACATCCCGACGTTTTGAAACGTATGAAGCGTCCAGCGAACGGCGAAAAAAATATCGAGCGCATTCAGGCATGGCGCAAAGTCTGCCCTGATATAACCATACGCTCTACCTTTATCGCCGGTTTTCCGGGTGAGACTGAAGAAGAATTTCAGCACTTACTCGATTTTCTGCAAGAAGCACAAATCGATAGACTGGGATGTTTTGCTTACTCGCCTGTTGAAGGCGCGGTAGCGAATTCGCTTGCCGAAGCCATACCTGACGACGTGCGAGAAGAACGCCGGGGCCGTGTGATGCAGTTACAAGAAAAAATTTCGCGTGAACGTCTGCAAGCAAAAGTAGGTAAAACGCAGCGCGTACTTATTGATTCGGTCGATCGAAATGGTGCGGTTGCGCGTTCCTCTGCCGATGCACCTGAGATTGATGGCGTGGTGTATGTGAAGCTGCCTTACGATCCCTCACGTCAACTCAAGGTAGGTGAATTCGTCGATGTGACGGTGACCGCTGCTGATGCTCACGATCTATGGGCAAGCGTTGATTAAGGTAGCTGTTTTTCTGTGAGCACCATGGATAAAAAACATTTACAGACGCTGCTAACTACTACGGACTATCGTCCACCGGAAGGCTTTAGCGCTTTTCCGACGGCCATTCATCACGCGTCCACCGTTATTTTCAAGGATGTTGCCGCGCTGCGTGCGCGTAACTGGCAAGATAAAAATGCCTATACCTATGGGCTACATGGCACGCCCACTACATTCACATTAGAAGCGCGACTCGCGGAGATTGAAGGCGGTACGCACTGCTTACTTGCGCCCAGTGGTTTAGCAGCGATTGCGATGATTGATCTCGCATTGCTCAGTACAGGCGATGAGGTGCTACTTCCAGATAATGTCTACAACCCGAATCGCGAACTAGGTAATTGGCTGAGCGAATCCTTTGGCATCAGTGCGCGATATTACGACCCACTGATAGGTGAAGGTATTGCCGAGCTGATTCAATCCAACACACGTTTGATTTGGACTGAAGCGCCGGGATCGGTTTCTATGGAAGTGCCTGACATACCGGCAATTTGTCGCGTCGCTAAAGAAAAAAACGTCTTGGTGGCGCTCGATAACACATGGTCAGCAGGTTTAGCATTTCGTGCCTTTGATCATGGTGTGGATATTGTGATGCAGGCTCTAACCAAATATCATTCTGGCGGATCAGATGTATTGATGGGCGCAGTCATTACACGCTCTAAAGACTTACATCACAGAATAGAGCGAGCCCATATGCGCTTGGGCATGGGTGTATCGCCTGACGATACATTCTTGGTTTTGCGTGGCCTGCCCACCATGAAACTACGATTCGAAGCGCACGATCGCAGCGCGCGCGAAATCGCTACGTGGTTGAAATCGCGCTCTGAGATTACTCATGTCCTGCATCCTGCTTTCGTAGATTGCCCGGGGCATGTGAACTGGAAGCGAGATTTTACCGGTGCGGGAGGATTGTTTTCTGTGTTGTTTGATCCGCGCTTTACGGAAGCACAAACCGATCGCTTTATCGATAGCTTGAAATTATTTAAGATCGGTTATAGCTGGGGCGGTGCGAATAGCCTTGCTGTGCCGTATAGAATGGCAGCTATGCGCAAGCAATGGTCACATCAAGGTCAATTGGTGCGGTTAAATATTGGCTTGGAAGATACGCGCGATTTGATCGCTGATTTAGAGCAGGCACTTGCTACGTTGGCATAGCTTGATTATCTGAAAGATCGATAAAACCTCGAATCAATCGATACGCTTTCCATAACCACGCCACACCCCATATGAGCATCGCCAGCGGAATACCGATGATTGATAGCGCGACTAAGCCGCCGATTCCCACCCAAACCACATACCACCAAAACGACCGTATTTGCCAACTGTGATGGCTATACAAAAAGCTGTCTTCGGTTCGACCGCGTTTAATGTAATTGATAATTAAGGGAATAAACGAAAGTAAGCCGAGAGAAAAAAACACGGATGCTGCATGCCCGACATACAGCCACCAGAGCAGATTTTTCTGGGCTTCGGTATCAACGTCGTAGTAGATTTGATGATCCATAAAAATCAATCAGCCTAGGCGCAGTGCAGCAGATCAACGGAACAGATTCAGTACACCATCTAAGCCAGAAAAATTCAATGCGACATCCGCTTTCTGTTGCACTATGGGTTTTGCGCGGTAAGCCACCGATAAGCCAGCTACCGACATCATTTCCAGATCATTCGCGCCATCGCCAATTACCATGGCATGGCTTGTCGGTACACTCAATGCAGCACATTCATTTTCAACGGTTTGTCGTTTAATCGTAGCATCAATAATATCGCCGATGACTTTGCCAGTGAGCTTGCCATCCACGATATCAAGCACATTTGCGCGCGTGTAATCGATAGCGAGTTCGTGTTGCAATCGGTCGGTGAAATAGGTAAATCCACCCGAGACTAAAACGGTGCGTATGCCTGCAGCCTTCACGCCCTTAAGTAATTCTCGTGCACCGGGAGATAAGCGCAGTCGTTGATCAAATACCTGATGCAGTGCTGAGGCATCGAGCCCTTTTAATAAAGCCACTCGACGCGTCAAGCTGGCACGAAAATCCAGTTCGCCACGCATGGCTGATTCGGTGATCTCCGCCACTTCCGATTTTAATCCATGCATATCCGCAATTTCATCGATGCATTCGATAGTGATCAAAGTCGAATCCATATCCATGACGAGCACTCGAAAATCGTCGAGGCTATAGTCTTTACTAATAAAGCTGTGATCGATGTGTTCTTCTATGCAGCAATTTTCTACAGCTTCGCGAACGGATGGTGTATCGACTATGCCATTACAGCGAAAGG
>JBEGSP010000251.1:0-2655 GCA_041179845.1 Pseudomonadota bacterium | reverse complement strand
CCACTGCGTTCATCGTCTCGAGACCGCGCTTCAGAACCGGACGCCAACAGGGCGCAGCAAGTTGTATGGCTAACAGGAATGATTCAGGAATCATGTGTAGATCAAAAAAGTAGAAATTGTAGCGTGCCGGCCTGAACGAACGATTCAGTGCCTACCCATTTAGGCTACAAATAAATGGCAAGGCCGTGGAACCTAAAAGATAAAAATTCTACTTATCGATCTCTTTAAATATTCCTAGGAGCCCATCATGTCGTTTCCCGTCTTCGCCCAGGCACGAGACAGCATCAACAAAGCCTACATCGCCCTTCAAAACTGGAACACGAATCCGGCAGAAATTCCGCTGCCGGATGTCGTCAATACAAAGCGGCCGCAACTCACCGATCAACAGATAGCTACGCAATACCTGAAGTCGATCGAGGGAAACCCTAGCATCGACATCAACAAAATCCCGAAAATAGAAACAAGAGACCGCCTCGATCATGAACTACCGATGGTCGAAATTCAATCAGCATGGGTACGCGACAAGCGAAGCTATGCTGACTACACGCCAGTTAACAGAACGTTGTGCAGCACCGATGACTACAATCCCGATGTTACCGGATGCGACGATGAATTGACGCATGTTGCCAAAGCTGGCTTCGAATACATCACGTCGTTGACATTCGAATTAATTGGAACCAATGAAACGGACTGCATTTGCCTTGACGATGTGCCTCGTTTCATCGTGTGCAGCGATCAAAACCTCAATTCCGCAGACAATCACAGATACATCACAGGTGATCATATCCTCGATTACCGCAATGTCAGCAGCCTTTACGGTTCAGAGGGGTGGTGTAGCCCCCGGTGGAACTGGCTTTTCGATTGCCCGACACCCGCCACCACCACGGATCTCATCAACCAACAAATTAATCAAGCAATAAATCAACCCACAAGAGCATCGATCTTTCTTAACCATACCCAGCTTGACGCATACCTCCGGTTCCGGGAAAAGAATGGTGATCTCATGAATTTCACCTACATCCTTGTTACCGACAAATCGCAACCAAAAGCAGAATCAGCAGCAGGCAAGATTGCGGCCGCAGTTTTAGGAAGCTTAGCAGGCCTTGGCTCGGTGATACTTGGGATTGTGGGTGTGATGAAATATCGCTCACGCACTCCGATTGGCTCTTTGCCATCCATCACGACCTTAAATCCTCTGCAATCAGTTCAAACGCGACCGGGTGGACCAAACCCATCTGGCACCAACTTCCATCGGGTGGGTACGATGAGCCAGACTACAGTATTCGGCGATGACGCCGAATCGGCGACCATTTTCGTACCACCTGCCGGCTTCGAAGACTGAAGCCGTTATCTGGCAGCGATGACAAATAAATAGAGCGGGATTACCGCTCTATTTCATTTCCCAGTAATAGAAAGCACGTTATCCGAACCTGGCGCACCAAATAACTGCTCTTTTAAGATATGAAGCTGATCGCGCACTTGGGCTGCTTTTTCAAACTCGAGATTTTTAGCGTGATCAAGCATTAGCTTTTCGAGTCGTTTAATTTCTTTACTAACCTGCTTCTCACTCATGGACTCGTATTTCGCCTGCTCTTGAGCCGCCATTAATTCTTGGCGCGCATCGTCAATCTTGTAGACGCCATCAATTAAGTCACGAATCTGCTTTTGTATACCTACGGGCGTGATGCCATGTTCTGTATTGAAGGCGATTTGCTTATTGCGACGGCGCTCAGTCTCACCCATAGCGCGACGCATAGAGTCAGTAATTTTGTCAGCGTACAAAATCGCCGAACCATTAATGTTACGAGCAGCGCGGCCTATGGTCTGAATCAAGCTACGCTCAGAGCGTAAAAAACCTTCTTTGTCTGCATCTAAAATTGCCACCAAGGATACTTCTGGAATATCCAAACCTTCGCGCAAAAGATTAATACCCACCAGTACATCAAACGTACCCAAGCGCAAATCGCGAATAATCTCTACTCGTTCTACCGTATCAATATCGCTGTGTAGGTAACGCACCTTGACACCGTTATCACTTAAAAATTCAGTTAATTGCTCGGACATACGTTTAGTCAATGTCGTGACTAAAACACGCTCGTGCTTTGCAACACGGTAGGAAATTTCTTGCATCAAATCGTCGACCTGAGTCACCGCAGGACGAACAATGACCTGCGGATCCACCAGACCGGTAGGACGCACCACCTGTTCTACTACTTGACCCGAATGATTTTTTTCATAATCGGCTGGGGTAGCAGAAACAAACACCGTCTGACGCATTTTTGATTCAAATTCATCAAAACGCAGCGGCCGATTATCCAACGCTGAAGGTAAACGAAAACCGTAATCCACTAAGTTCGTTTTACGAGCACGGTCACCGTTATACATGCCGTTTAACTGCCCCATCAGCACGTGCGACTCATCTAAAAACATTAGCGCATCTTGGGGCAAATAATCAACTAACGTCGGTGGCGGCTCACCGGGCTTAGCACCCGATAAATGTCGCGAGTAATTTTCAATACCTTTGGTAAAACCAATTTCCTGCATCATTTCTAGATCAAAGCGCGTGCGTTGCTCAATACGCTGTTCTTCAATCAACTTATTTTCTTTTCTAAAAAATTCAAGTCGCTCACGCAACTCAACTTTGATGCTTTCAAT
>JBEGSP010000250.1:0-3199 GCA_041179845.1 Pseudomonadota bacterium | reverse complement strand
GCGCGATTAGCTGCCAAAATTTCACCATCGTTATCTGTCACCACAAAAGCATCAGGTGTTTGTTCTAATACGCGCAGCACGAGTTCGCCTTGCGCTGCGCTACTACTAATCGCTGCGTTAGCTTGGTTTTCACTCACGATGCGCACGAGCAGCAGCTCGCCACTTTCTTCTTGAATGACAGAGACGGCCAGTGTCATTTGCCCTTTTGCAGAAGGCAGTGAGAGTTGATCTGCTTTGCCGCTGGCGCGCACGATTTCGAGTAGTTTCGAGAGTGTGGTGCCTGCTTTGGGATCAAAACAATCGAGGATGTTGCGGCCCACTAAACGCCGCACGCTCTCACCGAGAGCAGATGCTGCTGATGGGTTGGCTTCGACGATTTTTAGATTTTTACCTTCAACGACCATCACGCCTTCGGAGGTGAGATCGAACAGTATGCGATAACGCGATTCAAGATGACGTAGGCGGAGGTAATCACGCTCCATCGCTTGCTGCGCATCGACGAGTTGTTGTTGCAGTATGGATTGCGCACGCAGATCACGACCGAGTGCAATCATGCGACCGTTAGGGCCTACACGAATAGCGCAAAACGACAGCGGCACATCGGGGCCTGAAGTGGCTTTTACATTGACTTGACGCCAGACGGTGCGACCTTCTGAATCCGCGTCTTTAATGAGCTTGGCAATTTTGGGGCGCGTCTCGATCGTGACGATGTCTTCCCAGGATTTGCCTATCCATGTGTGTTGACCACCTTCTACGGGCAATGCACCGGCGCTGCTAGAGACATCTTCCACCACCCCTTTTGCATCGACGACCAAAACCACGTCGGCCGCTGCTGCTAGCAGCGCGGCATTCGCTTCGGCACTCAAACCTGAGAGCGATTGTTTCGGGGAGTCAAATTGGGTCACGTAATGGGAACCGATAGTTGGTCGCATAGTTGCAGGACGGCCAAGATGAAAATACGACCGCGCAGTTTTTTAATGTACAAGCGGAAAGATTGTGACCGCAATTATAATGATTTTCAAGTTAAATTGTCACTAACAACCGTCAGTTTAATCTGACTTCCTTTTGATGTTGGACAAGGTTTGCTGCAAGAGCAAGTGCCGAATTGGCATCTTCAGCGGTGCCATCGGCGCCAACAATGCGAACTAATTCAGGGTGGCGGAGAAAAAGTGCCCCGCCGACCATGATGGCTAAGCGCGGGTTGCGGGAGGTTTTGCGTGCGGTTTTGATGAGTTTGCCGAGGTCGTCGATTTCTCTATCCGTGCTAGCAGACAGTGCCAAAACATCGAACCAGTCTAGCGATAGGGAGTCCTGAATTTCTCTGGGTTGGGGTGATGGAATGGTCAATGTAACCCAGCCATCGCGACGGAAAAATTCCGACAACATGGAAACGCCCAGGGTGTGCTGATAGCCCGGAAGGTTGGCGATCAGTATTCGGCGCTCGGTTTGGGCGGCGACGCTGGTGTTGCTTGAATCGCTCTGAAATGCCGGACTTAAGTCATAAAGCATGGTCTGTATGCGCCAAAGCCCCAGTGTGACTTCAGAAAAATTACAGGTGTCCGCCTCCCACAGTTCACCCAGATAGCGGGCTGCGGGCGTCAAGAGTTCGAGGTAAATCGCTTGAATAGGCGCGCCGCGTTGGCAGATATCGCGCACGATCTCGTTGGCTGCTGGGACGTTTTGGGCGAGCAGGGCGTGCGTGAAGTCGACCACTTCGGCGCGTGAAATAGCGGGTGCGGATGGCGTGCTTTGATCACGGTGGGCTAGCATTAAGCGAGGAATGATCTCAGCTTCCACAAGAGTGAGTAGTCGCTTTCCACCCGCGCCAATGGCCGATTCCTGCGCTCCATCGGGCGCAGCGGCATTGCCTTGATTGTTAGTGGCTTTCCCCATCTTGTCTCCTGCAGCGAGTCTGGCGATGAGCCAGATCCTTATCTATAAACGCTGCGTGTGCTGGTCGTGTATCAGGCTTAAATGCTTTGTTACGTTGCGCTGAGGCATCGTTTCAGCCAACGTTTTACGCTCCGTCGGTACTTGTGTCAAAGAAAAAACTGCCCGACTTACGCTATTCCGCCGGCTAATCCCTACGAACGTGTCAATAATACCTTACGTAATCTTTAGTTGACATACTCACCAGTCACTCCTACAGTCCAGAAATCAGTCCCTATCGGGCGGAGCGCATTGTATGTACGAAAACGTAGCCAGATCAGTAACGCCCAGACCGCTCTACACACCAGAAGAGCGAGTACGGCGTGACGCCACCCGTTGGACGATAGTCCAGGGGGTGCTGGCGCCTGTCCAATTCCTTGCACTAATAGTGAGTGTGATTTTGGTGGTGCGTTTTCTGCAAACGGGTGAAGGTGAAACCGCCGCCACGATCTCTATCGTTATTAAGACGATGCTGCTGTACGCGATCATGATTACCGGCTGCATCTGGGAGAAGGTGGTTTTTGGATGCTACTTATTCGCGCCTAGCTTCTTTTGGGAAGACATGTTCAGCATGATGGTGCTGGCGTTGCACACCACATATTTAGTTGCGCTTTATACGGGCAACATGCCAGTGCATGACCAAATGATCTTGGCCTTAGTGGCCTACTTCACTTACGCGATTAATGCGGGGCAGTTTTTATTGAAGCTGCGAGCCGCGCGATTGCAGCAACCGACGACGCCGCGACAAGCTGAGCATTCACCGCTCTCAACGCAAGGAGCACACGCATGAATGCCGTGATACCGATTCAGCAAGACGGCGGATGTTCCGATGCGCCTGTTTTGCGCGAGCGCGGACAGCGCGAAGTGTTTTGCGGCTTAACGGGCATTATCTGGCTGCACCGCAAAATACAAGACGCCTTCTTTTTAGTGGTGGGTTCGCGTACGTGTGCGCATTTAATTCAATCAGCTGCTGGCGTAATGATTTTTGCGGAGCCGCGTTTTGCTACAGCCATTATTGATGAGCGTGATCTTGCCGGTATAGCGGATGCGAATGAAGAACTTGATAAAGTGGTGCGTCGTTTACTTGAGCGCAGACCCGATATCAAAATGTTGTTCTTGGTGGGATCGTGTCCGTCAGAAGTGATCAAGCTTGATCTATCGCGTGCGGCAAGTCGACTCTCGCAAGAATTCGTTAACAAGGTTCGCATACTGAATTATTCAGGTAGCGGTATTGAGACCACCTTTACGCAAGGTGAAGATGCGTGTCTGG
>JBEGSP010000249.1:0-4000 GCA_041179845.1 Pseudomonadota bacterium | reverse complement strand
ATTATGCATGTCGGTATGGGGCATACCAAAGGCGACACGATAGTTTGGATTCCTTCGCAAAAAGTATTGTTCTCTGGTGATCTGGTCGAGTACGAAGCGGCCGCTTACACCGGTGATGCGCAACTAGAAGAGTGGCCAGCGACGCTGGAAGTCTTGCGATCCATGGGCGCACAAAAACTAGTGCCGGGACGTGGGCCTGCGCTACTCAATCCGGAGCAGGTGAATGCGGGTCTGGATTACACACGTGATTTTGTGACCACACTACTGTCGAGTGCAAAAGAGGCAGTCGCTGCAGGGCATGATCTGAAAGCAGCGATGGCGCATGTGCGCTCGTATATGGACGCAAAATTTGGCCATGTATTTATTTATGAGCATTGCCTTCCGTTTGATGTGACGCGTGCTGTAGATGAAGCCAAGGGTATTAAGCACCCGCGAATCTGGACGGCCGAGCGTGATAAAGAAATGTGGCACGCGCTGCAACACTAAGTAGCCATTTGAGACTACACATGCAGCCAGATTATCAACATCTAAAATTTCCCTACCAACGACCAGCAGATTTTGGGCACAAGCCACCAATGCGTGTGCCGGTGGTAGTGGTGGGTGCCGGACCGGTGGGATTAGCAGCCGCGATCGATTTGGCACGTCGCGGGATACGTGTTGTGGTGCTAGATGATGACGATAGCCTCTCAGTGGGGTCGCGAGCACTGTGTTACGCAAAACGCACCTTGGAGATTTTTGATCGCTTAGGTTGCGGTGATGCGGTCGTCAATAAAGGCGTGTCGTGGAATGTAGGTAAAGTTTTTTATCGTGATGAGCCGGTCTACAGTTTTAATCTGCTACCGGAGCCAGGTCATAGACGCCCAGCCTTTGTGAACCTTCAACAGTATTATTTAGAAGGCTATCTGTACGAAGCGGCGCAACGATTAGAGCTGCTAGAAATACGCTGGAAAAATCGCGTTATCAACGTGTCGCAGAATGCTGATCATGCAGAAATTACTATCGAGACCCCCGACGGTGAATACGCTTTGACCGCTGACTATGTGATTGCGGCTGATGGTGCGCGCAGTCCCGTAAGATCGTATCTTGGGCTGGAAAGTAAGGGACGTGTTTTTCGCGACCGGTTTTTGATTGCCGACGTCAAAATGAAAGCGCCTTTTCCAGCCGAGCGGTGGTTTTGGTTTGATCCGCCATTTCATCCGAATCAATCTGTGCTACTTCATCGAGAAGCTGATGATGTATGGCGAATTGATTTCCAACTGGGTTGGGATGCCGATCCTGAACAAGAAAAAAAATCTGAAAACGTGATTCCTAGAGTGCGTGCTTTGCTAGGCGAAAACGTCGATTTTGATCTTGAGTGGGTGAGTGTGTATACCTTTGCCTGCATGCGAATGGAAAAATTTCGCCATGGGCGCGTTCTTTTTGCAGGCGATGCAGCGCATGGTGTGTCACCGTTTGGTGCGCGTGGCGCAAATAGTGGTGTACAAGATGCCGACAATCTTTGCTGGAAGCTTGCGCTCGTATTACAGGGTGCCGCCTCGGATAAATTACTCGATACCTATGGCGAAGAGCGTGAACTGGCAGCGGATGAAAATATTTTAAATTCGACGCGTTCGACAGATTTCATTACGCCTAAAAATCATGCCAGCCATATTTTCCGTGATGCTGTGCTCTCACTAGCTAAAGAGCATCCGTTTGCACGCCGTCTGGTAAATAGTGGGCGATTATCTTTGCCCTCAACCTATCATGCTTCATCGTTAAACACGGCTGACTCGGAAATTTTTGACGGTGCTATGTGTCCGGGAGCGCCCGCGAGTGATGCGCCCATCCTTCACGCTTCGGGCGAGCACGATTGGTTTGTTCAATTACTCGGAGATGAATTTTCTGTCGTAGTTTTTGCAGATCACTATCAAACTACTGATGTGCTTGATATGTCTGATATCTCGGACGTGACTGTCTGGCAAGTACTTCCCCCAGAGGCAGGTAATCAAGCTACGTTTGATAAACATCAGCGAGTCATCATTGATCGCGAAGGTTTGCTCGCTAAGCGGTATGACGCACAATCGGGAACGACATATTTATTTCGACCAGACCAGCATGTGGCGGCACGCTGGCGTGAGTTTAATAAAAAGACTATTCAAACGGCATTACATAAAGCGAGTTTGCAGGAAGTGACCCCATGAGCGCACTTATTACCGACATCAATTTATCTGACCCTGATGGATTCTATGAGGCACTGATCAACACACATAGTGATCTTTCGTCTACGCAAAGCGAGGCCTTGAATGCGCGCTTAGTTTTATTAATGGCAAATCATATTGGCGACCTGTCGGTACTGCGTGAGGCTATGTCAATGGCACGCTCCTCTATCCTGACAGACCGAATGGCGGAGCGAGCATAAACATGTCGACATCTACCCATCACTATCAGTCTGGCTTTGGTAATGAGTTTGCCACCGAGGCTTTGGCCGGAGTTTTGCCAGTAGGGCAGAACTCACCGCAAAAAGTGGCGCGCGGTCTGTATGCAGAGCAGCTATCGGGAACAGCTTTTACAGCGCCACGTTCTGAAAATCGGCGCTCGTGGTTATACCGATTACGTCCTAGTGCAGTTCATGGAAAATTTATAGAAAAAAATCATGCCACGTTGCGTGGCGCTACGTTTGATGAAATAGCACCTTCACCCAATCAGTTACGTTGGAATCCATTCCCTATACCAACCCAGGCCTGTGATTTTATTGATGGTCTGGTGACTATTGCAGGTAACGGCAGTTCAGATGCGCAGTCAGGTATCGCGATTCATCTCTATCTTGCAAATCGCTCGATGGATGGCCGATATTTTTATAATGCCGACGGTGAATTACTCATCGTTCCGCAGTCAGGTGAATTGTATGTTCGTACTGAGTTTGGTGTAATCGATCTAAAGCCCGGTGAGATTGCTGTCATTCCGCGAGGTGTGCGCTTTGCAGTGGATTTAACAGCAGATACTGCGAGAGGGTATATCTGTGAAAACTATGGTTCTGTATTGCGTCTACCTGATCTAGGTCCAATTGGTGCGAATGGTCTGGCGAATCCGCGTGATTTTTTGACGCCTGTTGCTGCTTTCGAAGATAAAGAAGGTGAATTCGAACTGATCGCTAAATTCTCTGGAAAATTGTGGTCTGCACCGATTGGTCACTCGCCTTTAGATGTGGTGGCATGGCATGGTAATTACGCACCTTACAAATATGATTTAGCGCACTTCAATGTGATGAATTCAGTCAGCTTTGATCACGCAGATCCTTCTATTTTTACTGTTCTGACCTCACCCTCAGGCTTGCCTGGAACGGCGAATCTTGATTTTGTGATTTTCCCACCGCGTTGGATGGTGGCTGAAAACACCTTCAGACCTCCGTGGTTCCATCGCAATGTGATGAGTGAATACATGGGGCTGGTGTATGGTCAGTATGATGCCAAGGCTGAAGGCTTTTTGCCGGGTGGTGGCAGTCTACACAACTGTATGTCGGCTCACGGACCGGATGTCGCCAGTTTTGAAAAAGCCAGTAACGCTGTACTTCTTCCACAAAAAATTGAAGCCACACTGGCTTTTATGTTTGAAACGCGTTTACCGATACGGCCCACCAAAATAGCTATGGAGTCCCCGCAATTACAAAGAAATTACATTGAGTGTTGGCAGGATTTTAAAAAATATTTTACTAACTAACATTTATGCATCCAAATACCCCCTCGCTGAAATCCTTCTTACCCATTGATCCCTCATCAGATTTTCCTATTCAGAATCTACCTTTCGGTATTTTCAGCACGCGGCTGTCGCCTGAATTGCGAGTGGGAGTGGCAATTGGTGAGTGGGTGCTTGATCTGGCTGAGTTAGAAAAAATAGGTTTGCTATCGCCGGGCAGTCAGCCTGTTTTTAATAAACCTGCTTTGAATGATTTTATTGCATTGGGTCAGTCTGTTTGGCGTTCTACGCGAGCACAAATCAGTTTGCTGCTTCGTAGTGATCATCC
>JBEGSP010000248.1:0-4829 GCA_041179845.1 Pseudomonadota bacterium | reverse complement strand
TAATAACTCAGGCACTAAAAATTCACGCGCCATCACATTCGGCAAACCAACCCAAGGCTGATAGGCCATTAATCGCAGAATTTGCCAGCTGGCTGGATTCATACGATAACTAATTACCATGGGCTTTTTAAACAAAGCAACTTCGAGAGTAGCAGTACCGCTGGCAACCAGCGCTGCGTCGCATGCCGCAATCGCCTCATGAGAATTACCCGTGATGATCCTTAGCGGCAAGCGCTGTAGCTCAGGACGCGCAATCAGCTGCTCGAAATAGGCACGTTGAGTTTCTCCCGCCATCGGAACAATGAATTTAATGGTTGGATCGCGCTTAGCTAGTTGAGCAGCTGTTTCAATAAACACGCGTGAGTTGTACTTCAACTCGGATAATCGACTACCAGGCAAAATCGTGACAATTCGTTCGTTACGATCCATTCCGAGCGCATCGCGCGCTGCGTCTTGATCCGGATCCATAGGAATAACTTCGGCCAGCGGGTGTCCCACATACGTTACGGGTATGCCCGCTTTTTTGTAGATCGCTTCTTCGAACGGAAAAATCACCAACATGTGATCAACCGCACGCGCAATTTTTTTGATGCGACTACGGCGCCAAGCCCATATGGATGGACTCACAAAATGCATCGTAGGGATTTTGGCTTTTTTGAGAGCGATTTCCAAATCAAGATTGAAATCGGGCGCATCAACACCTATGAATGCAGCAGGTCTTTCTTCTAGCAGCCGGTCGCGCAATGAATCACGAAATGCTTTGAGCTCTCGATAATGCGCCAACACCTCAAACAAACCTCTGACTGCGAGCTTATCCATCGGGTATTCAGACACAAAACCGTGCTCTGCCATCGCTGGGCCACCAATACCGTACAGGTGGGCATCGCTCAGCATTGGACGCAGGCCCGATAGCATACGGCCCGCAAGAATATCTCCAGAGGCCTCACCGGCCACCATAGCAATCGACAGATCAGCGGACAATGCCACGACTCACATTCTGGAGAAAATCACGAATAAGCTTTAACTCCGCAGCAAATTCTGGTTCGGACTGCTCTTGCGCCAGCAATGCGGCTTTGGCTTCTTCGAGAGTCAATCCTGATTTATACAGTAATTTATACGCATGACGTATGGCAGTAATTGCCTCACGCGAAAAACCACGGCGCTTTAAGCCTTCGCTATTAATGCCATGTGCCTGAGCTGGATTACCCGACAAAATCACATACGGTGGCACGTCTTGGGTCAGGCTGGTACTCATACCGACCATCGCGTGTGCTCCAATTTTGCAAAACTGGTGAACATTCGAAAAACCACCCATGATGGCCCAATCATCAACTTGCACATGACCGGCTAACTGAGCATTGTTAGCAAATATGGTGTGGTTACCAATCTGGCAGTCATGGGCAAGATGCACATACGCCATGATCCAGTTATCGTTACCGAGCCGAGTAACCCCAACATCCTGCACCGTACCACGATTAAAGGTACAAAATTCTCGAATCGTATTTCTATCGCCTATCTCAAGACGTGTAGGCTCACCCGCATATTTTTTATCTTGAGGTGGCGCGCCAATAGATGAGAACTGATAAAAAACATTGTCCTCACCGATACTGGTATTCCCATCAATAACCACATGCGGACCTACTCGAGTGCGCGCACCAATCACAACGTTAGCGCCAACGATGCTGTAAGCACCAATCTCGGCGCTATCGTGGATATCTGCGCCGGGCTCAACAATGGCTGTTGGATGAATCTTCGCCATAACGCTTATTCCGATGCAGGCGAATCTGCCACGCTGCGCATGGTGCACATCAGCTCTGCTTCAACGGCGAGTTGGTCATCTACAGTTGCGCGCGCCTGAAATTTCCAAATGCCACGCGAATGCCGCAAAATTTCTACGTGCATACGCAATTGATCACCTGGTTCAACGGGACGCTTAAAACGCGCATTATCAATTCCAAGGAAATACACCACCGCATTTTCATCTGGCTTTTGACCCATCGTCAAAAACGCTAACAGCGCTGATGTTTGCGCTAACGCTTCAATTGTCATGACCCCTGGCATCACGGGTTTGTTAGGGAAATGTCCATTGAAAAATTCTTCGTTAATGGTGACATTCTTGATCGCCTCTATGCTTTTACCGGACTCCCAAGTAAGCACGCGATCGACCAGTAACAGCGGGTATCGATGCGGTAGGTATTGCTTGATCTGATTTATATCTAAACTGTTCATTGTGCTTGCTGCCTGTTCTCTGAATAAGGAGTTATTTTTTTGAGGTCAGTTCCCTGACCAGTTTTTCCAATTCTTTTACGCGATCTCGAAGCCCGTCGAGCTGACGCACAACAGCGGCTGTTTTTTCCCAGTCTGAATTTTTCGCCAGCGGATAAAAGCCGGTGTACTGCCCCGCTTCGTGAATCGAGCGCGATACCAGACTTCCCGACGATACATGCACATTATCTGCGATAGTCAGATGTCCAAGAACCATCGCTGCACCACCAAATGTGCAATTACGTCCTATCTTTGCGCTACCAGCGACACCGACACAGCCTGCCATCGCGGTGTTTTCACCAATGACGCAGTTGTGAGCAATCTGTATTTGATTATCAAGCTTGACACCATTTTCGATAATCGTATGGTCCAAGGCACCACGATCAATCGTAGTGCTTGAACCGATCTCTACATCATCACCAATTCGTACGCCACCGGTCTGAGGAATCTTTATCCATTGCCCCTTTTGATTGGCGAAACCGAAACCATCACCACCAATCACCGCACCGGATTGAACAACACCGCGAATGCCGATGTGGCAGTTTGAAAGGAACGTCACATTCGGATGAAACAGGGTCGCTGCACCTACTCGAGAATCTCTTCCTATGAAGCTGCCCGCACCAATCACACAGTGCTCCCCTACTTGCGCCCCTGCTTCAATCGTTACATGAGGACCGATACTGGCGGTGGCTTCAATGTGAGCGGATTCACTAACGACCGCTGTCGCATGAATGCCTGGAGTAATCGGGAGTGCGCTGAGAGATACAAAATACTGTGCCACATGCGCGTAATAAGCATACGGATTGTCTGTCAGTATGAAGGCGCCATGAAAGCTAGTTCGTAGCGCCTCAACTTCACTTGCCGCTGCAATCAGCACCGCTGCTCGAGTAGCGGCAGCTTGCGAACGCAACTTGGTGTTAGACAGAAAGGTGATGTGCGCTTCGCCTGCGGCTTCCAGCGGGGCGATACCGGTAACTTCGACATCCGGATCACCGATCAACTCCCCGCCCAGGCTTTTAACCAAATCGCCCAGTCGAGTGCTCATGGCGAAAGGTCCTGATTATTTATTGAGTGCCTTCAGCACTTTTTCGGTGATATCAATGCGCGGACCAACATATACGGCTTCTTGAATGACTAAGTCGTATTTTTCCGCTTCAGCCATCTGCTTGACTACCTTGCTGGCTCTGTCTAAAACGGCCGCCATTTCCTCATTTCGGCGTTGATTCAAATCTTCGCGAAACTCGCGTTGACGACGCTGAAAATCTTTATCCATCTCACCCAGTTCACGCTGACGCTTGCTACGCTCTGCATCACTGATAACAGGCGCATCTTTGTCGAGCTTTTCGGCACTGGATTTGAGTTTGACTGAGAGCTCTTGCAGATCTTTCTCACGCTTAGAAAATTCTTGCTCCAAACGAGCCGTGGCGGCTTTCGCAGGCGAGGAATCTTTGAGAATTTTGTCCAAGCTGACAAAACCAATTTTGAGGTCTTGCTGCGCGTGGGCGAATACAGGCATAAGCAATGACAGCAGTAAAGCCAGTCCAAGCTTAGTTGTTTTTTTGGTTACAGATTTCAATTCAATCTCCGCAATGCTCAGTAAGTGCGTAAATCAGCCAGCCCGCAATTCGGGGTAAAAGCTCTGTTTACATGAAGCGACCGTCATTATGCCATTAGAGCATCAAAATCCGGTGCCCAACTGGAACTGGAACCGCTGCGTCCGGTCGAATGACTGAGGATTCATCGGATATCCTAGCGATAGCTTGAGCGGACCGACTGGGGAAATCCAACTTAAACCCAAGCCGGTACTGTATCGCAGGTCGCTTAAGCTAATCTTTTGGCCATCTTCGGGGCTAAATACCTGGCCCGCATCCAGAAAGGTAAACCAGCGCAAGCTGCGATCGGTTCCAGTGCCAGGAAATGGCATCTGTAATTCAGCATTCATAATCAAACGCGCTGAACCGCCAATAGGCAGGTTGAAGCGCACATCGCCCAAGCCCTTAGAATATTCAGCCACTGACAACGAGCCCGCCTGATAGCCACGTACGGTGCCGATGCCGCCAGCAAAATAATTCTTGAATATCGGATAAGCATTACCACCCAACGCACCACCGTAATTGATTTCGCCATTCAGCGCCAAGGTCGCGGTATTCGAAAGGTTCAGTGGAAGGAAATACTGATCTTGGTAGGTCGTACGGTAATACGTCGAGGAACCCACGGGCGAGACTTCAAGATTTGCTCGGCGATAGCGGCCTTTGGTAGGTATCAGCGCACTGTCACGATTATCGCGTTGCCAAGCAGCCGTCAATGGAAAGGCCGTTGTATGCGCATTGCCTACGCCGTCGGTCGCACTGAGCGGATCGAAGGTGCCCGATTGATTATTGTTGTGCACAAATTCACGATAACGACTCGGGCTATTGGCGTAGGTATCTACCGTCGTATCTTCGATACCGGCACCCAAAAAGACTCGATCAAACTCAGTAAATGGAACGCCAAAGCTGACATTACCGCCTTTGGTAACGACGCGATAATCAATGTCGGTCAGGTACAGTGGTGGCCTGGATGTG
>JBEGSP010000247.1:0-5358 GCA_041179845.1 Pseudomonadota bacterium | reverse complement strand
AAGGCATTCAACTGCTATCGAACGTCTGCCGACATCGACAAGCAAAAATGCTGACTGGTCGCGGCAATTCAAACAACATCATCTGTCCGCTGCATCGTTGGACCTATGACCTCAAAGGTGAGTTGATTGGCGCGCCGCATTTTGGCGAAACACCTTGCCTGAATCTTTCTCGTTTTGAACTGCAACGCTGGAATGGTTTGCTGTTTGAAAAAAATGGTTTCGATGTTGCTGGATTACTTAACAATCTAGGCGTCACCAAAGACTTAAACTTTGATGGCTACATGCTCGACCATGTGGAAGTCCATGAATGCGATTACAACTGGAAGACCTTCATCGAGGTGTATCTCGAGGATTATCACGTCGAACCTTTTCATCCGGGACTCGGTAACTTCGTTGAGTGCCGTGATCTGAAATGGGAATTAGGCGAAGGCTACAGCGTGCAAACGGTGGGGGTGAATGCAGCACTAAAAAAGCCAGGCTCTAGCGTTTATGAAAAATGGCATCAAGAAGTCATGCGTTACCGCGGTGGTGACGTGCCGCCCTACGGAGCAATCTGGTTAACGCTTTATCCCAACGTCATGGTGGAGTGGTATCCACATGTATTGGTGGTCTCAACCTTGTGGCCCAAAGGACCGCAAAAAACTACTAACGTGGTTGAGTTCTACTATCCTGAAGATATCGTGTTGTTCGAACGCAGCTTTGTAGAAGCCGAGCGTGCTGCCTACATGGAAACCTGCGTTGAAGATGATGAGATCGCGCTGCGCATGGATGCCGGACGTCGCATACTATTGGATCGCGGCGTAAATGAAGTTGGGCCGTATCAATCACCGATGGAAGATGGCATGCAGCATTTCCACGAGTGGTATCGCAAAAATATCGCGCTGTGACCTCAACGTCACTTCGCGACTAGCTGCAGCTAACGGCATGCAGTCGTTATGGATGTTGTTCGCCAGCTTCGTGTTCTCTCTGATGGGAGTGTGCGTCAAGCTGGCATCTGTCAACAGCTCCACGTCCGAAATCGTTATGTGTCGCGGGGCGGTTGGCATGGTGATGATGCTGGCGTTGGTTCAATTACGCGGCTACTCACTTCGCACGTCGTTTCCTTGGCATCATGCATGGCGCGGTTTCATCGGCGTCACCGCACTCTCGATGTGGTTCTATGCGATTGGCGAATTACCTTTAGCGACTGCCATGACACTCAATTACATGGCACCGATCTGGATCGCCAGTATTGTCTTTACTCTAGGGTGGTGGCACAAACAACGCCGCTTTGAATGGGGATTAGCAGCCGCCATCATGACCAGCTTTGTCGGCGTGGCTTTACTTCTCAAACCCTCGATGCATGCGGATCAACGGATGGGGGGATTGATTGCACTCATCTCTGGATTTCTCTCAGCACTAGCGTACATACAGGTTAAAAAACTCGGTCAATTAGGTGAACCGGAATACCGTGTCGTATTTTATTTCTCCGCCACAGGCGTAATCGGCGGGTTAATTAGCGGCTTAGTCGACAGCTACCTGCAGACGGGTGAATTACACGTACTGCATTCACTCTCAACACGTGATTTTTTACTGTTACTTGCCATTGGTGTCACCGCTACGATTGCACAGATCGCGATGACACGCGCCTACCGACTCGGTGCCATGCTGGTAACAGCCAACCTTCAATACACCGGTATTATTTTCTCCAGCATATGGGGTATTTTAATTTGGGGCGATCATCTCGATTTAGTCGGCTGGCTTGGTATTGCCATTATTCTTATCAGCGGTATTGCGGCGACCTTTTATAATGCGCGTAGCAGTACTCCGAAAAAAATATAAGCACCTTCTACTACCGAATTGTTAATGCATTGATAGTGCATTGATCACGACAGATTTTCCACAAAGGAGACCGGGATGCCTTACACCACATTGATCTCAGCGACCGAACTCACGTCGACTGTTAATCAAGCTAATGTTGTCATCCTTGATTGTCGAGCTGAACTGACTGATCCGCGTGCCGGTGCAATCGCCTATGCCGCAGGTCACATCTCTACTGCTCTCCATGCTGATTCTGATTTACATTTATCTGATAAATCACCTGGACCGAACGGTGAATTCCGCGGCAGGCATCCCTTACCATCGCAAGAAGCTTTCATTCAACAATTGCGTCACTGGGGCGTGAATTCAACATCGCAAGTTATCGTCTATGACGCTCACGGCGGCATGTTTGCATCACGCGTGTGGTGGATGTTGCGTTGGGTAGGACACAGTGACGTTGCGCTGCTTGATGGCGGCCTCGCGGCTTGGCTGGCAGTAGGAGGCACATTAGTGACAGACGTTCCGCAGCCTGCGCGCGGCAACATAAGCTTACGACCTGCTATCACCACTACTGTCACGGCCGCTGATGTTGTGAATAATCTCACTACACAAAAATTTACCGTACTCGATGCACGCGCTGCAGATCGATTTCGGGGAGAGAATGAAACCATTGATCCAGTGGCAGGACATATACCCGGCGCAAAAAATCGCTGGTTTAAAGATAATCTGCGTGATGATGGGCGCTTTAAAACAGCTGAACAATTACGGTCAGAATTTCAGCCACTGATTAACAGTCCACACGAAACCATACTTCAGTGTGGATCAGGCATCTCTGCCTGCCACAATGCATTAGCGATGGAAATTGCGGGCCTCAGTGGAGCACGCTTGTATCCGGGATCGTGGAGCGAGTGGTCCGCAGATGCGTCCAGACCTGTGGCGACTGGCGCAATTTAGTGACATAAATTAATGAACATGAAATCGATGCGTCAGTACTACGACGATGATCACACCCAGAGCAATTAAAACAAATTGTGGCACCGATTCACGCAAAGTTGCGCGCCGCTGCATCTGGGGCATTAAATCACTCACAGCAATATAAATAAATCCTGAAGAGGCGACGACTAGTACATACGGAATCAAATGCATTCCACTACCGAGCGCGTAGTAACCCACCAGGCCACCCACCACCGCCATGAAGCTGCAAATTAAGTTGTAAATATAGGCACGGGTTTTAGTCAGGCCTGCATTCAGCAAGACAATAAAGTCACCAATCTCTTGCGGGATTTCATGCGCAATGATGGCCAGTGCAGTAATCACACCAAGTTTGGGGTCAGCTAAAAATGCGGCAGCAATCAAAATGCCATCCGTAAAATTATGCAGACCGTCCCCCACTAAAATCATCAACCCCGATTTACCAGCCTCATGGGCATCATGACCATGCTCATGATCGTGCCCATCGCCTTCGTAGTGGTGCGAGTGACGCAGAATGGCAAATTTCTCTAACAAAAAGAAACCGAGTAATCCGCCAAGCAAGGTAGCAAACAAGGCATGGATATTGGCATCGGATTCAAAAGCCTCAGGCAAGGCATGCAGCAGCGACGTCGACAGCAAAATGCCGACAGATAGGCTGACCATGCGCTCCACCATCTTCGACAAAAAACTGAAGGAAAGAAAAGCCGCTGCAGAAATACTGATCACCCCACCAATGGTGGTTGCCAGCAGAATGGAAGACAGAGTGGTATCGATTTTTAGTCCAGTTGAATTCAACAAACGCCGCGATTAGACCATAACCCACGGCACGCCGGCAATTCGTCGAATGACGCAGATGCCGACATCTCCGCGGATTGCTTTAATGGGCTTTTTCCCAATTCGGGCCAGTGCCGACATCCGCGACCAGTGGCACGCGCAGCTCGGCCACGCCAGCCATGAGTTCCGGCAATCGCGTCTTAACCAAGGCTAATTCCGCTTCAGGGACTTCCAGCACCAGTTCATCATGCACCTGCATCACCATGCGCGAGCCCAGTTTTTCAATATCTAACCAGTTTTGTACCGCGATCATGGCGAGCTTAATTAAATCTGCCGCTGTGCCCTGCATAGGCGCATTAATCGCTGCGCGCTCAGCGCCCTGACGGCGTGGTCCATTCGGTGAATTAATTTCAGGCAGCCACAAGCGTCTACCAAATACGGTTTCAACAAATCCTTGCGACTTGGCTTGCTGACGTACATCGTCCATAAATTGTTTAACGCCGGCAAAACGATGGAAATATTTTTCCATATACATCTGCGCCGCAGAACGCTCGACGCCCAAATTACCTGCCAAACCAAATACGCTCATGCCATACATCAAACCAAAGTTAATCACTTTGGCGTAGCGGCGCTGCTCGCTACTCACTTCAGTCAAAGGCACACCAAAAATTTCTGCCGCGGTCGCGCGGTGAATATCTTCACCCGCAGCAAAGGCACGCAACATACCTTCATCACCCGACAAATGCGCCATGATGCGTAACTCAATTTGCGAATAATCCGCAGAGACAATCACATTACCGGGAGCCGCAATAAAGGCTTCACGTATACGTCGCCCTTCTGCAGTGCGAACCGGAATATTTTGTAAGTTGGGCTCATTCGATGACAGCCTGCCCGTGACCGCAATCGCCTGACCATAGTTGGTATGTACACGCCCCGTTGATGGATTAACCATGCGCGGTAATTTATCGGTGTAGGTCGATTTCAGCTTAGAGAGGCTGCGATAATCCAACAACAATTTAGGTAAGGGATAATCTTCCGCCAGCTTTTGTAAAACTTCTTCATCCGTCGATGGTGTGCCACTCGGTGTTTTTTTGACGACGGGTAGCTTTAGTTTTTCAAACAAAATTTCACCTAACTGCTTAGGTGAATTTAAATTAAAAGGTTGCTCGGCCAATGCATGCGCTTCTTTTTCCAACTCCATCAACTTAATGCCAAGCTCGTTTGATTGAGCGACTAGTAAATCGACATCAATTAGCACACCATTACGTTCCATACGCTGCAATACGATCGATGTAGGCACTTCGATCTGTTCATAAATGAAACGTAGCTTTTCGTTCGCCTCTATCCGTGGCCACAACGTATTGTGTAAACGTAGTGTGATGTCAGCATCTTCAGCGGCATAATCCGTCGCTGTTTCTATACTGACTTCATCAAAGCCAATTTGCGAAGCACCCTTGCCGCACACTTGTTCGTAGGTGATCGTTTTTTTATCCAACCAACGCAAGGCAAGACTATCCATATCATGCGTTCGATGAGATTCGATCACATACGATTGCAATAGCGTGTCGTGCACGATACCTTTCAATGCGATACCGTAGTTCGCAAAGATATGGCTATCGTATTTCAAATGCTGACCCAGCTTGGATTTGGAGGCGTCTTGCAGCCAAGGCTTCAGCTTTTCCAAAACAAATTCACGCGACAGTTGATCTGGCGCTCCAGGATACCGATGATGCATAGGCACATAGGCCGCCTTGCCCGGCTCTACGCATAAAGACAAACCAACGATCTCGGCGCTCATAGAGTCTAACGACG
>JBEGSP010000246.1:0-3643 GCA_041179845.1 Pseudomonadota bacterium | reverse complement strand
CTGCGCCGATATCACCCACGATCATTCCAGGCTTTACATTGAGTATGTCGATCAGCTGATCGGTTCTCTCTTCCGACTCACGCTCTGCTCTATCTAACCACGAAGCACCTTGCCATCCCATGACTTTAGCAATTTGACGATTACAGTATTGCTTCAAAATTCCATCAGGGTGCCCTGTTTTTAAAGTGACATACTCACATTGTGCATTCGTCAAAGTAGCTGCTTGAGAACGAGCTTCGCTAGACATAACCACAAAAGTACTCATCAACAGTAGTGATAACAACCACTGATGGCTTCTTGTTAATTGGGTTGTACGCGTCATCATTAGATAGAGTAATAACCGACTGAACTTACCATGCATGAAATACTCGCTACTAGCGTGGGGCGAAATCGCATCGGTAACCACGACTCCAATTGATAGCGTGGATAACGCTTCTGGTCCACTCGGTAACATAGCCATAACATTATGGACATGCTCAGTAAATTAAAAGGGGATGTAAGAAGCGCAGCTATCCAAGCGAGCAAGCTTGGTGTGATACCCCAAATCCATGCGGAAGGATTAGAAGTTGCAGACTGCGTTTCACGCATCTCAAGCCCCCAATGTATCGCCCCCAGAAAGCTAATGATAGCGACTGCATATGAACTTAACGCGTGACTTATGAATCCATGCGATACACGCTCAGGCCAAAAAAATGCTGCAGTTAATACAACAAACGGTATCAAGCCCGCATATCCCAATAAATTGGCCCATGCAGGTGGACTGCTTGTTTGTGATTCGTTCAGGTTCATGGTTGTTTAGAGGGTTTGTCGGGCACATCCGTCGATTCGACTTGTGCGACCGCTAGTGGGGTCGGATCACACTGTTTATCACCGTACCATTTTTGTCCGCACCAACAGTACCCCTCGGAATTGATGAGGCATTTATCACTTCCGCAGCAACGCTGGTCTTCTTGCATGGTGAGTCTTCTCCAGTTGATCAAACTATTTTTTTATTTGCAATCATTTAATTGCGCACATCTACTGAAAATACCTTTACTACATAATTCATTGTAGAGTCAAACATCGACTTTTTTAAACGCAAAAAAAATTATTATTCGGTGCAAAGCTCGAATTTATTTAAGTGTATCCTGATACCATGTCTTATAAAAAAAACTCTCGTTCCTTACTGCTTAGCCTCGTAAGTTCGCTACTTTTTACCACCATGGCGCACGCTCAATTACTTGATTTTACAAATCCTCGTTCTGTCGATGAACTATGGATTGTCAATGATGGTGTGATGGGTGGCGTTTCGCAGTCTCGCTTTAGCTACGAACCAGAGGGTGTGCTATTTGAAGGTAACGTATCTCTAGAAAACGGCGGTGGCTTTGCATCCATGCGTAGCCCTATTCTGATACCAGTGGGTACTTCTGCAATTAACCTCACCCTTCGGGGAGATGAAAAACGTTACAAGCTAGTGTTACGCACTGATACATCACCCAGAGCGCCGCTATATCAAGCAGAATTTTTGGCAACCCGCGAATGGAAAACTCACCGCTTCGTACCCGGCGATTTTAAAGCGAGCTTTCGGGGGCGACCTGTCGATGCTCCTGCACTTGTTTTTTCTGCCACTAAAGAAATCGGGATTCTGATTGCTAACCAACAGTCAGGAACATTTCGACTACAACTAAAAAATGTGCAACCTGCCAGTGATATACCACGCTGATCGATTATTGTTTCAGAGTGCGTAGTTTTACCAAACTATCTAACCATCACGTACAACTAGTACAGTCTCCGCACTCTACATTCGGGTGGTTTTGAGTATCCCGCTGAACGAACGGTATCGTCGGCTGCAAACTCAATCTGAAACCAAAAACAAAAAGGATTCACGTAACGGTAATTCCACACATAGCCTCGACCTCGTGCCAAACCAAATCGGTCTTTAGATTCACCGATAATTTCTATCACTTGGTCGCGCGTCATACCGGGGACGATGCGCTCAAAATTTTTCTCATCAAGTACTTGCGTCCAACGCTGCATCACTCCATCGCGGTTCAGATAAACGAAAAAGGTCTCTTTACCAAATGGGCCTTTAGAGTAAATCAGTAACTGCCCATCCTCCGTTTGCAGCTCAGTTGAAGGTTTGCCTAAAACTTGAACAATATGATCCTTACCGCTACCTATCATGCTGTTCGAGGGGCCGTAGCCTGCACAAGCACTGAGTAAGCTAGTTAATAGAAGGATGATCGTTAACCAACTGCTACGCTTTATATAGTTCATAATCATTAAATAGCCTGATTAATGCCCAGCTCCTGTTTTTCATTCATAAAGGTGGTGTAATGCACCTACGTCGTCTATCTGCGGTTTGGTCATTCCAAATTGTAATTTATCTATTTTTTTTCTTCTCTAAGGCTGCCATGGCTGTTGAAGAAGCACCCTACAGCGTTTTAGTGTCTGAGCCGCCGTTTGAGCAACGACATTATCCGAGCTTTGTCGTGGCTGAAACCGAGCTGCCCGGCGATTTTGATGCGGCCAGTCGAACGGGATTTCGGCGCGTTGCTGCCTATATTTTTGGTGAAAATACAGGCGAAACAGGAAGCAGTCGCAAAATTGCCATGACAGCTCCGGTGACCGTTACTCCCATTCCAACCGGCTGGCGACTGCATTTTGTGATGCCCAGCCAAGAAAAATTAGACACGCTGCCCAAACCTGTTAATTCACAAGTAGCTCTACGTCGGGTAGACGACCACGACATGGTATCCATACGGTTTAGTGGATGGGCAACAGCGGCGGCCATTAAAGAGAATACCCAACGACTCACCGAGTGGGCTCTATCGCGGCAGTTAACTCTGGTGGGCACGCCTCAGGTGGCACGTTACAACGATCCGTTTACGCTGCCTTGGCGCAGGCGCAATGAAATATTAATTGAGGTTGCTAAGGAGGCAGTCACTAAATAAAAACACAGCGATTTGCTGAGCCGAGACATTTTGCTTTACCAAAAAAAAGCCTATAGACAAATGTTTGCGGGCTTTTCAATTCTTGCTTAACTCTGCCATGCAATCGCTAATGGTGAAATTATTCAAGCAGCATGCCGAGTAATTTTTCCCGCATCTTAGGTTCCGAGGTTTTAGTGGATATCCATATCCCCATAAAAGCCTCAGATAAAGCGGCATCTTTTATCGTGCCTAATTTTTTCGAACCCATCCAAAACACTAAATCGCCAGAAGGCTGATACACGCCGGTTAGTCTGTCGCCCGGTTTTACCGAAGGTATCAAAGCACTCAGCTGACTCAACCACTGCTGCGCCATATCGCTGCTAATTACTCTCTGTTTTTTGATCTCGACAATAGACCGCTTAGCAATATCTTCACCACTAAGATTGCGCGAATATACTAGCGACAGCGCAAACGGATGTTGATTCCATTTCTCAGGCATCCATTCAGGCGATGACCACAGACTTATGTGATAAATCTCTAAACCAAAAAACTTAAACAGATGCTGGCCGACCAAGCGAGGCGTTGATATAGCCTCTAGCCCTGCTGGTGGGTCAAATGATTTTTCTACTGTGCTAAAGGCTGGTGTATGGATGGCTAAGGAAAAAACGATGAGCAGAAAAAGAACAGCCGAGTGTGTCCACTTCAAAGGCCACGGCGTAGACTTGTGCAAC
>JBEGSP010000245.1:0-3882 GCA_041179845.1 Pseudomonadota bacterium | reverse complement strand
AATCGTCTGGGAGCGCATCCTCGCCGAAGGTTTTCCACGTCGAAATTACTAAAATTACATGATTATTTATCTAAGGAGTTGATTGACTCGATTAGGTAAACAGGTTTAGCTGGGTTTTTATATTTCCTGGACTTTGTTGATTGCCAGACTAGTAATCTTGTAATTCCGACGTCATAATCACGGCCTAAAGTAGTGCGGTGACTACCTCTATCAGCCCTTTTTCCGCGAACGCGGCCTCTTCCATGAGTGCATCCCCTCCAGAAAGCCAGGTTTCAAGCGTGGCGCAATCCGGCTATACGCATGCGGCTAGCGGCGCCAAATGGCAAGATTTTCTGTTTCACAAGATCACGTTACTGTTTGCGGCATTGGTTTTGCTGGTTCTTGTTGGAATTATGTTGTCTCTGATCGTTGGTGCCTGGCCCGCCTTGGAGCATTTCGGACCAGGTTTCATTACCCGCATTGAGTGGGATCCAGTCAACGATGAATACGGCGCGCTAATTGCGATCGCCGGCACGCTAATAACCTCGACCCTTGCGCTGCTCATCGCATTTCCGATTAGTTTCGGTATTGCTTTGTTTCTGACTGAGATTTGCCCAGCGTCGTTAAAGCAACCTTTAGGTACAGCCATTGAATTGTTGGCTGGCGTGCCTAGTATTATTTACGGCATGTGGGGATTGTTTGTGTTTGCGCCTTTGTTTGCCGATCACGTTCAGCCGCTGCTTCAAAGCACATTGGTAGAAGTGCCGGTGATCGGGCAGTTGTTCCAAGGACCGATGATGGGTATAGGCATGCTAACCGCAGGCCTGATTCTCTCAGTAATGATCATTCCTTTTATTGCCTCAGTGATGCGTGATGTTTTTGAGACTTGCCCTGGCGTGCTCAAAGAATCAGCCTATGCCTTAGGTTGTACGCGCTGGGACGTAGTGAAAAATATTGTGCTTCCTTATACCCGCATTGGTGTTGTGGGTGGAGTGATGTTGGGTCTGGGTCGTGCGTTAGGCGAGACCATGGCGATTACCTTTGTCATTGGTAATTCACATCACTTGTCGTGGTCACTTTTTGCAGCAGGAAATAGCATTGCATCTACCTTGGCGAATGAATTTGCCGAAGCAGAGGCAGGCTTGCACATGTCTTCGTTGTTTGCGCTAGGCCTAATTTTGTTTCTGATTACTTTCATCGTTTTGGCTGCAGCTAAGCTGATGCTTATGCAGATGAGCAAGGCCGAGGGAAGTAAATAATGTCAATCGATACACTCAGTCCTAATAACCCGATTTATCGTCGTCGATTAATACAGCATCGCATTGGAATATTGCTTTCCATTTCTGCGATGGCTGTGGGGCTTTTTGCGTTGCTATGGATTTTGGCTGTACTGCTCATTAATGGTTTTGGAGCCATCGATAGCGATATTTTCACGCACACCACGCCGGCGCCTGGCAGCGAAGGGGGTGGCTTGTTAAACCCCATCATAGGTAGCTTGATGATGGTGGGCGTCGCTACACTAATTAGTACGCCGATTGGAATTTTCGCAGGTATGTACCTGGCAGAATATGGTGAGGAAAGTCGGTTTGCTCAGGTAACGCGCTTCGTTACTGACATTATGTTGTCTGCACCCTCGATTGTGATTGGTCTGTTTATCTATGCGATTTACGTAGCTAATGTGCGGCATTTTTCAGGTTGGGCGGGAAGTTACGCCATTGCTTTGATTGCGATTCCAGTGGTTGTTCGCACGACCGACAATATGCTTGCATTAGTTCCGCACAGTTTGCGTGAAGCTGCGTATGCGCTCGGCGCGCCGCGCTGGAAAGTAGCAACGATGATTCGACTGCGCGCTGTTAAAGCGGGTGTTGTTACCGGCATCCTTTTGGCCGTAGCCCGTATTTCCGGTGAAACAGCTCCTTTGCTGTTTACAGCATTAAATAATCAATTTTTCAGCGCAGACATGAATGCGCCGATGGCGAATTTACCGGTTGTTATTTTCCAGTTTGCCATGAGCCCCTACGATAACTGGCGCGAGCTAGCTTGGGGCGGTGCTTTAATCATTACGTTCAGTGTTTTATTGCTAAATATTTTAGCGCGCGTACTGGTTCGAGCTGGCAAAAACAACGTATAGGAATAGTTATGAATAGCGTCCTGCTTGGTGATCCTCCAGAAACGTCAGTCAATGATTCAGTCACGATAAAAGTTCAGAATCTGAATTTTTACTATGGATCGTTTCAGGGCTTGAAAAATATTCATCTGGATGTGTTCGATAAAAAAGTCACAGCATTTATCGGACCCTCAGGCTGCGGTAAGTCGACCCTGCTTCGAACGCTCAATCGTATGTACGATTTATACCCTGGTCAGCGAGCAGAAGGTTCGATCGTTTACAAAGGCAGAAACATTCTTGATAAAGATGTTGATGTCAACGTTCTTCGCGCGAAAATTGGTATGGTGTTTCAGAAGCCAACACCATTTCCCATGTCTATTTATGAAAACATCGCCTTTGGTGTTCGTCTGTATGAAAATTTACCTAAGGGTGAAATGGACGAGCGCGTCGAATGGGCGCTCAACAAGGCTGCCTTGTGGACTGAAGTCAAAGACAAATTAAATAAGAGTGGCCTGTCGTTGTCAGGTGGACAGCAGCAGCGTCTGTGCATTGCGCGAGGTGTCGCCGTTAAGCCGGATGTTTTGCTGCTCGATGAACCTACCTCGGCTTTGGATCCTATCTCTACAGTCAAGATCGAAGAGCTCATTAGTGAGTTGAAAGACGATTACACGATCGCGATCGTGACTCATAATATGCAACAAGCCGCTCGTTGTTCTGATTTCACTGCATATATGTATCTGGGTGAGTTAGTCGAGTTTGGCGAGACAGATAAAATATTCCTGAACCCAAGCAAAAAAGAAACTCAGGATTACATCACCGGACGTTTCGGCTAATTTTTATTCATTACTGCTGACGAACCACAGGAGACCAGCATGCCCACCGAACACTCGTCGAAACAATATGAGCTAGATCTTGAGGGAATACGCTCGCGCGTACTTCAGATGGGCGGTATGGTCGAAAAACAATTTCACGATGCCATGAACTGTTTTCGCACGCTCAATGTTCAAGAAGCCGAACGTATTATTGCTGCGGATGTTGAAGTGAACCAGATGGAAGTAGCCTTGGATGACGCCTGCAGCCATTTGATTGTTAAGCGCCAACCAGCTGCGAATGATCTTCGTACTGTTATGGCAACGATCAAGGTTATTACCGACCTTGAGCGTATTGGCGATGAAGCCACCAAAATTGCACGTGCCGCCAATGCCATACATCAGCGTGGGCTGGTAACGATAGCCCATGAAGATATCGTGCGTGTTATGAGCACATCGGCTGGTCGTCAGTTGCATGATGCGTTGGATGCCTTCGCTCGCATGGATGAAAAACAAGCAACGCGCCTGATCGTGGCTGATGAAGAAATCGATCACGAATATCGTGCGGTGATGCGTAATGCCGTGACTTTTATGATGGAAGATCCGCGCACTATTTCAACAGCGCTCGATACCGTCTGGGTTGCCAAAGCAATTGAGCGTATCGGTGACCATGCCAAGAATATCGCTGAATATGTGATATATATCGTCGAAGGAAAAGACATTCGACATACTGATTATGCAATTTTGCAGCAAGCCGCTCAATAAACTGACAACTCACTACTATGGCTAGTCGCTCTTCACCCATTTTGCTGGTGGAAGATGAGCTACCTATCGTTGAGCTCATGAGCTTTGCGTTGCGGTCAGCTGGCTGGGAAGTCGATTCAGTTCAAAATACTGCTGATGCGTGGAATTATCTCCAGCATAAGCGTCCTCAAGTGATTCTTCTCGATTGGATGTTGCCAGATCAATCTGGTTTGAGATTGTTAT
>JBEGSP010000244.1:0-3069 GCA_041179845.1 Pseudomonadota bacterium | reverse complement strand
CTACCGGCAACGCGTAGGGCTGGCGCAAGCGCTGCTCGGCGAACCCGATGTCTTACTGCTGGATGAACCAACCGCCGGTTTAGATCCTGGACAAATTCAAGAGACTCGCGAAGTTATTCGTAACTTTGGTCGTGACCATGCGGTGCTGATATCTACTCATATACTTCCTGAGGTTACGCTTATCTGTCAGCGGGTAGCCATCATTAATGGCGGCAAGATATTGGCGGTTGATTCGCCAGAAGGCTTACAACGTGCCGCAGATCAGAGTAATAGTGTGCTACTTGATGCAGCAGGCGATAGACAGGCGATTGAACAATCGCTGAAAGCGGTTGCTGGCGTACTCGACATCATCATCCATCCGCATCCTGTGCGTGCTGGTGTGTTTAGTGTCGAATGCCGTGTGCAAAATGATGTGGGTGTTGAAGGTCGTATAGCACGTGCTGCGACTTCAGTGTCTGAACTATACCGACTCGAACGTCGTCAACCAACGCTTGAAAATGTCTTCTTGAGCTACATTGGTCATGAAGGCGGAAAATCTTCTGACCACAAGGAGGCCGCATGAACGCGATGACTGGCCTAAAGGCAATCTACACCAAAGAAATTCTTAGCTATTTCCGCTCACCGATTGCATATTTTGTGATCGCAGTTTTCCTGCTGGGCACGGGCTACTTCTTTACCTACAACATCTTCCTAACCGGTGTAGGGACGATGGACTCAACATTACAGAACATGGGCATCCTGCTGTTAATCATTGCTCCCGTTCTGACTATGCGAATTTTTTCAGCAGAATACAATGCACGAACTATGGAATTACTCATGACATTGCCGGTTCAAACCTGGCAGGTAGTAATGGGTAAATACTTAGGCGCGGTCAGCATATTTTTGTTGATGACGATGGCTACTTGGATCAATCTGGTTCCACTGTACCTCTACGGTAACCCACAAACACTGAACATCATCTCCGGCTACATAGGCTTTATTTTGTTGGGAATGACCTGCATTGCTATCGGACAGTTTTTTTCAGCGCTGACTGAAAATCAAATTGTTGCAGCGCTCATTACTATTCCGGTGTTACTCGGATTTTGGTTTGTTGGTCATCTGCAGCAACTGCAATCCTCTATGATGCTACGTGACTTGGTTGCTCATTTGTCGTTTGCTCTGCACTTTGCAGATTTCATACGTGGCTTGCTACGCTCTGATGGAGTGATCTTTTTCCTAGCAGTCATTGCCTCGGCGCTGACTCTCAATACCAGCTATCTGCAACTGCGTCGCTGAACCGAACACATAAAGTCACTGATCCATGGAAAATTCACTCCGCTACGGCCTCTTTCTCATTGCAGGTGTGTTGCTACTTGTCTCCTCATTGTTTGCAAGTGCACTGATTGTCAATTCATCTTTTGTTTCGATTTTATTGTTAGTGGTGGGTCTAGGTCTGACCGGATTTTCAGTGTTCCATCTACGCACTGATTTACTGCTGCTGTTGCGCGGACAGCGTGGTGAACTCATTCTTATGACCTTCGGTATGTTGCTCTTGTTTGCTGCCATTGCTTGGGTATCCTCATTGTTTGCCACTCGTTGGGATATGACAGCTTCGCGTGAACATTCGTTGGCGCCCCAAACGATACACATGCTGAAGTCGGTTGATAAACCGGTGCACATCACTTTTTTCCATGATCGTGGAATGCGTGAAACAGTTGAGCTATATCAGCAGATTGTTTCGCAAAACGACAAGATGACGATCGAATTTTTCGATCCCATGCTTAACCCATCACAAGCCAAACTGCGCGGTGTTGAATTTCCCGGTACAGCTTTGATGGAAAGTGAAGGTCGCAAAATTACTGTCAATGGCCCGACTGAAACCGATATCGCTAATGGCATATTGCGCGTCACGCAAGGTAAACAGCAAATGGCCTGCTTCACCGATGGTCATGGAGAACCGGACCCCTTCAGTTTAGAGTCGCATGATCACACCGAAGGCGAAGCAGGACACGCCCATGGTTTAGAGACCAAAGTTGTCGCGCACGAAAACCATGGCATGGCGAAAGCCCGTAATGCGTTAGAGGCGATGAATTATCTGGTTGAAAAAGTCGCGTTGATGAAATCAGCGGGTGATTTGTCCCGTTGCTCGGTACTTATCATCATTGGCCCTCAGCTGCCATTTCTTCCTGCTGAAATTAAGATCGTTGATAATTTTCTTCATAACGGCGGCAATGCCTTATTCTTAATTGATCCATTTTCTAAAACTGGACTTGATCCACTTTTAGCTAAGTACAGCATCGTGCTTGACGATGGCATGGTAATTGATGAGGCCAGTCATTTCTGGGCCGACGTATCTGCTCCCGCTGTCACTGATTACAATCGTCATGACATTACGTCGCGTTTACCATTAACGTTCTTCCCGGGTGTACGAGCCATCTTCCCTACGGCTGAAAAAGTTCCTGGAACCTCGGTTCGTCCTGTGATTAACTCATCAACCAAAAGTTTTACAACGCCTGATAAATCCAGAGCTGATTTCGTTAATGGCAAAAGCCGTAATGGCCCATTAACATTGATGGTGAGCGCAGGCTTTAATCCTAAGACTGAAGAATCAGCCTCGCTTGTGATGAAGCAATTGCGTGGTGAAAAAACTGATGATTCCAAGGAGCCTAAACCTGACCAGAACCGCAAAGCCTCGCGCATAGTTGTCGGCGGTGATGCTGATTTTGCGACCAATTCTTACTACCATATCTTAGGAAATGGATCGCTGTTTCTGAATACAGTCAATTTTCTTGCAGCACGTGAAAATCTGATTGGTGTAGAGCCTCGCTCCTTTGATCTACCCTACGTCAATATGACCAATACACAGATGAAGGGAACCTTCATCATGTCATTGATTTTGGTACCTTTGCTGATGGCAGCTTTGGGTGTCGCTGTGTGGTGGAGGCGTCGATGAGCCAGCGTCGAAATAAACTCGCAATAATTTGGATTGCCGTGATTGCTTTAGCGGCAGTGATCTTCATCAAAGAACGCGAACTCTCGTTAGCCGTCGAAGAACCTGAGGGCCATCAACCGAATTGGCTAGTGACGGTA
>JBEGSP010000243.1:0-3696 GCA_041179845.1 Pseudomonadota bacterium | reverse complement strand
GTCGCAAAGGATCCATCTGCGTCAGTACAAATAAGGGTCTCGCGGCGCTAGCACCTGCATCAATCAAATCACCCACGTTGACATTACGCTTAGTAATCACGCCGCTGAATGGCGCAACGATCCGTGTGAATGAAAGTAAATCTTTGAGTCGCTGGATATTCGCATCTACCGCACCGAGATTGGCAACTGCCTGCTCATACATGCTACGACGTTCATCGTATTCTTGTTGTGAAACGGCGCGTTGATCTAACAATCCCTTCCAACGATCAACGGTTACCTTCGCCAAGTTCAGCGCCGATACTGATTGCTGACGAGCGGCGACGGCTTGCGCTAACTGCTGCTCGATTTCAGGGCTATTAATTTCTGCGAGTAGTTCACCTTTTTTAACTGAGCTACCAATATCTTTAGTCCAACGCACCAAGTAGCCACTCGCACGTGAAGCAATCGGTGCTTCGATTTGACCTAACAATGTACCGGGTAAGGAAATCGTTTGATCGGTCTTCGCAGGTTCCGCGTGAGTTACGGTTGCGTAGTGCTTACCCTTAGTTTTTGTATCGGCAGCTAAGGCTAACGCTTCTGATTTTTGGCGCATCATCGTCATGGCAGCACTACCTAGCAGCACAAGAAATATGATGAAAAAACTCAGGCGCAAGCGACGCCAAGTACGAATGCGGCGTATTTCTTTTTGACCGGCGCCCTGTATAGCAAGGGATGCGTGACGTGCTTTAGTCATCTCTTAAATCCTTAAAGCAGAAGCGGTGTTGTCAGCGGCGCGTTTGCGCCTTGCGATATAACGGTGCGCCGATGCAAACAGCACTGGCACAAAAAACAATGTAGAAACGGTGGCAAACAATAAGCCACCAATAACAGCTCGGCCGAGTGGCGCGTTTTGTTCTGAGCCCTCGCCTAATCCCAAGGCCATAGGCAGCATGCCAATAATCATTGCAGCGGCTGTCATGAGCACAGGACGAATACGAGTTGAACCGGCTTCAAGGGCAGCCGACAGCGGAGGAATGCCTGCTCGCAGACGCTGCAAGGCAAACGAAACCAACAAAATACTGTTCGCTGTCGCCACACCCATGGTCATGATGGCACCTGTGAGCGCTGGAACACTTAAGTGAGTACCTGTCAAAAACAGCATCCATGCAATGCCTGCCAATGCTGCAGGTAAGGCACTCACAATAATGAATGGATCAAGCCAGCTCTGGAAATTAACCACGATCAGCAAATACACCAGCACGATCGCAGCAGCCAAGCCAATTAACAAGCCGGTATATGACGACTTCATCGTATTGACCTGACCGCGTAATGTGAGCTTCTGCCCTTTTTTCAAACTTGGTTGCATAGCTTCGACTTCTTTGTTTATTTCAGCAACCAAGCCACCAAAATCGCGCCCCTGCACACTGACGTAAATATCGATGACGGGTGTAATGTCATATTCAGATACGACAGCCGGCTGCACTTCGGGCGTGACACTCACTAAGTTACCCAACAACTGGCTTTGTGCACCTGGCGCATTGACTGGCGTGCGTAATAATTTATCGAGTGAGTTCACATGGTATTGCGGGGTTTGAACCAAGACGTTGTAGACCACGCTGTTAGCTGGATTTACCCAGAACGTTGGTTGTGTCTGGAAACTACCTGATAACGAGACCAATACGTTTTGGGCGACATTCGCTGCCGATAAATTCAGCGCTTGTAATGCAGTGCGATCAGTATTCAAGGCAATCGTTGGTTGATCAAGGCGCTGATGAATATGCGCATCCACTACACCAGGAATTTTTTCTACTTTGGCGAGTAACTGCTTAGCCATGGCGTAGCTGGCATTCATATCTTTGCCAGAAAATTGAATATCGATAGGCGCTTGCGAGCCAAAGTTCAAGATCTGCGAAATGATGTCCGGTGGCTGAAAATAAAATTCTGTTCCCGGATACAAACGTGGTAGCTCGGCACGCAGACGATCGATGTGTGTTCGTGTTGGTGCATGACCCTGCTTTAATGAAATGAGAATTTCACTATCAATCACACCAAACGTGCCGGCGTTGTTGTAAGACATGTTCATACTACTGATCGTCACACCAATGTTAGCGAGTACGGCATCAAGCTCTTGCTCAGGTATCAATTCGCGGATAGATTGTTCAACCTGATCCGATAGGCGTGCAGTCTCTTCAATACGTGTACCTGTCGCTGCCCGCATATGCAACCGAATTTGCCCGGCATCGACAGATGGGAAAAAATCTTCGCCAAGCACAAAGAATAAAGAGCAGGACCCAATACAAAACCCGATAAATGCGAACATAAAGACGCGCCGTCTAACCAACAGTGCGCTCAGGGCAGAAAGATAGGTGCGACGCATGCGTTCAAAGGCACTATCAAAAGCCAAATGTACGCGACGCATCATATTGGGTTTATCTGAATGGTGCGACTGTAGTTTCATCATCATTAGCGCCATCGTTGGCACTAAGGTACGTGATAAAAAATACGACGCTAACATCGCAAACACCACCGCTTCAGCTAGCGGCACAAACAAGTAGCGCGCTACGCCAGTCAAGAAAAACATCGGCAAAAATACGATACAAATACACAGCGTAGAAACCAGCGCTGGTACGGCAATCTCACTGGCACCATCAAAGATAGCCGTGTAGAGATCTTTACCCATATGAATATGCCGCTCGATATTTTCAATCGTAACGGTGGCATCATCGACCAAAATACCAATGGCCAGTGTCAGCCCACCCAGAGTCATAAGGTTGATCGTCTCGCCCAAAGCACGCATGACAAATATTGATACTAAAATCGATAAAGGTATGGATACAGCGATGATGAAGGTACTGCGCCAATTCCCTAAAAATAAAAGAATCAGTGTCGCGGTGAGCAAGGAAGCAATCACTGCTTCATGCAAAACGCTGTCGATAGCTGATTTCACAAAGATCGATTGATCAAACATCGTAACGACACGCAGGCCCTCGGGTAAACCCTTGGATATTTCAGCGACTTTTGCTTTGACGTTCTCAACAATTTTTAACGTCGATTCGGAACCGCTCTTGAGGACTGTTAGCAGTACCCCACGCTCACCATTATTTTTAACGATGTTTTGTTGCGGTTGAAAACCATCACGTACGTGAGCCACTTCGCGCAAGTAGGTAGTTGAACCATTCACCGTCTTGACAGGAATGTTATTCATACCCGCGATACTGTCGGGCGAGCCATTTAACTTTACGGATTGCTCGAGCCCGTCGATCTTTGTGGTGCCCATCGGCAGAATCAAATTTTGGGCACTAATCGCGTTGACTACATCGTTAGGTGTGAGGCCTTTAGCTAGTAGTGCTTCGGTATCAAGATCAACGGACACCACACGAAACTTACCGCCATAGGGGTAAGGTACGGCCACACCGGGAATCGTGATTAACTGCGTACGAACCTGATTGATCGCAATATCATTTAACTCTTGCTCAGAATGTAGTGGGCTCGATATACCCACCTGAACCACCGGAACTGTTGACGCAGAATATTTAATAATCAGCGGCGGCACGGTACCCGCTGGCAGCTGACGCAACATAAACTGACTAATGGCCGTAACTTGCGACAGCGCCGTAGCAATATTCACGTTCGGATGAAAATACAGTTTAACGACGGCTACCGAGGTCGTGGACTGTGACTCAATATGTTCGATATCGTTAACGGTCGTCGTGAGTG
>JBEGSP010000242.1:0-3305 GCA_041179845.1 Pseudomonadota bacterium | reverse complement strand
ACAGCCAGACCCGGTTCCAGTTTAAGTTCTGAAACAGAGCGCTGTGTAACGCGTGCTATCAATGCTGATTCACCTACCAAGACACGCACAAGAACTAATCCATCCTGATCATCATTGACGATGTCAGTAATACGCGCCGGCAGTACATTTTGTATGGTGCTGGCGGTGGGTTTATCACGGGCGATACTTACATCACGCGCAAGCACTCTGACGCGCACGGCGTCACCCTTTGACAAACTCTGTGCTCGTGTCCAAAAAACTCCCCCTGCAAAATCAAGACGTGCGAGCTTCCATTGGGAATCTATTTCTGCCACCCTGGCATTTAGCACCGCACCCAAATCATCACCCAAACGAATCGGTAAATCGACACGCGACAAGGTATCAACTAGCGAGCCACTCGACACCACCCTGCCCGCATCGACTACAACGATGTGATGCGCTAACCTCACTACCTCATCTGGAGAATGCGTCACATACAGTACGGGTAGTTTCAATTCACGATGGAGTCGCTCAAGATAGGGAAGTATCTCTTGCTTACGCGGTAAATCTAATGCAGCCAACGGTTCATCCATAAGTAACAACTGCGGATTGACTGCCAGCGCACGCGCGATACCCACTCGTTGACGCTCTCCACCGGAGAGTGATTCAGGCTTACGATTAAGTAAAGGTGCGATACCTAATAAGTCAATCAGTGCCTCTAAATCAAACTGAGCTTTCGCATGACTACGCTTGCGTCCGAATTGCACATTCCCCAGCACGGACAAATGCGGAAATAAACTCGCCTCTTGAAATACATATCCCAGTTCGCGCTGGTGGGCTGGCATGAAATGCTGATCGTCTTGCCACACCACGCCGTTAATACTCACATGACCTTTGGCAGCGGGTTCTAATCCTGCGATGCTGCGCAACAGTGAGGTTTTGCCACAGCCTGATGGACCAAACAACGCGGTGATGCCTTGCCCCGGCGCCTCGAATGCAGCATCGAGTGAAAAATTCTGCCAATGGATGTGTAACTTAACGTGAATACCTGTCATCTCAGACCTCACGCTTAGCTTCAGGTCGCCGCCACACCTGCAAAGCGAGCAGTACAAGGAATGAGAACAACAACAAGATAGCGGACAGACTATGCGCCTGCGAATACTGCATCGCTTCAACGTAATCGTAAATTTGGACTGAGGCTACACGCGTCTGACCAGCGATATTCCCACCTATCATGAGTACCACACCAAATTCGCCAACAGTGTGTGCAAAGGTCATGATGGAAGCCGTTACAAAACCGGGTAAAGCCATCGGCAAGGCCACGCTAAAAAATGCATCGAGTGGTGTAGCACGCAACGTCGCAGCAACTTCCATGGGGCGTTTGCCGACTGCTTCAAAGGCTGTTTGTAGTGGCTGAACCATAAATGGCAGCGAATAAAAAACTGAGGCGATTACCAAACCCCAAAAGGTAAACGGTAATTGATCAACTCCCAACGCACGTATGAATTGACCCACCGGACCATGCGGCCCCATCGCTAACAAAAGATAAAAGCCCAGTACTGACGGAGGCAAAACTAGCGGCAACGCGACCAATGCCCCGATAGGACGCTTTAGCCAACTATGCGTCTGCACTAACCACCATGCGATAGGCGTACCTATCACCAGCAAGATCAGTGTGACTACGGTCGATAGCTGAAGAGTGAGCCAGAGGGCTTGTAGTGCTTCAGAATCCAACATGAAATCTATTCACAAACATAAACACCCTAATGTAACTGCCATGTTGGTTTACGCTCATACCGCGCAAGTAAGTGACGCTGAGAGTCAGCTTTATCAATAACTCATGAAAAGCAGCTATTTCGAAACGCGGGTGCCCGCACTTCGATCCAAAATTTACTTAGGTTTATTTTATGTGTCAACCCAACGACGATCAACAAGATAAGCTGGCACTAACAAAGAAGAGCATGATCAATGGCATTGTTGAGAACTACTAGCCTGCCATTTTCTAGTATGGATAGATCAGGCTAAGGTATTCGCCACTTCGCTAGATGAAAGACTCGCCTGAGCCCAGGCAGCCTGTAAAGAGTTATCCGACATCTGTGAGCGCAACAATGAAGCGATATTTTTAGCGTAGGAATTGCTATTAGTACCGATCAAAGAGCGATTAATGTTTTGGGTGGATAAGGCTAATTTTTCTACTGCTGAAGTTAACTGCACACCTGCAACGCCGATTGTGTTGCGAGTGTCTTCCAACGTTTGAAGTGCCGCATCAATCGCGACTGTCATCGAGCTGGCCGCCTGCTTGGAATTGATGCTACCAACTTTCAACAGTGAGCGTAGAGGATTAGCTGGCTGCACATCAAGTATTGCCAACTGACTCACGGGACCCAGCGTTTTCCAGGTGACGTTTAGATAGCCCGGCGTATCCTGCGACAAGGTAAATGGGGCGGCATCGTAACTAGCGTTCGCCGTGAATGAATCGACCATCTGCTGCAAACTTGTGTCACTGCCGAGCTGACCAGAAAACATGGCAAAGTCACCGAATCGTATCTGAACATTTTTACCAGCGATTCTGCTGGAGCTAACAGCGATACGCTGCACCTCGGTCGTGCCATCGTTGGTATTAGTATCACTCCCCGCCTGAATTTGATTTGCGCTCAGCGTTGAAGCGCTACTGGTATCTAAAATAGACAGACTTGCTAGGTCATCGACCGCTGCTGCAGTTGTCCAGTTCAGCATCAAACTTCCGGTCGTGCCATCAACCGAAGACAGAGTCAGCTCAAATCCGGCTGATGCATAATTTGAATCCGTTTGAAGCGCTATTACCAGATCACTCAAGCTCGCATCACTCGCCATCTGACCTGATGACAGCGTCGTTCCATTCGCAGTCAGTGTGATGGTTTGCCCTTGAATAGCTGAATCACTCAGTGAAAAACTTTGTATTTCTTTTGTGCCCGCAGAAGCACCCGCCACGCTCTGTGATGCATCATAGACTGCGGTTGAATAGGTGCCATCGGTACTATCAAAGGAAGAAACAACCATCGATGCCGTACCTGACTGTGCTCCCGTCGAATTCCAATTGAGACGAACACCATCAGATTCAGCCGACAAGGTAAATGGCATGCTGGCTGAATAATTGGTATTAAATGCATCGACTAGCGAACTAATCGTTGCACTGCCGGATTCAAATGAAATGCCGTAGCTATTCTGCGATCCACTGCTATCGGTAATAACTATCGAGGTAGCTGTTAATAGATTGGTGTCGCTTAGGGTGATGAACTGCTGTTCTGCCACCGCAGGTAAATCAGTCTCTGATACACCTGCAGTAC
>JBEGSP010000241.1:0-11172 GCA_041179845.1 Pseudomonadota bacterium | reverse complement strand
ACGCGCACACCACTTACTTTCATGTCTGAGCTAATGCGTGTGTTCTCATGCAGCTTGCCAGTGTTATCTACCCAAGCTGCGGTATGTACACGTGTCTGACCATCCATCGCGGCCTTAACGAGTGCATTTTGCAGAGCCACCAGACGCTTGCGCGGGTCGGTCGGCAGTGGTGTGTCGCCTGCATAAGCAGACACCAACGCTCCAGCCAGCGGCAAGGCCAGTAGCAAGGGTAGAAAACGGGAGGCACGCATGATAGTCACCGTAAAAGTATCAGTACTGATTAGCGGCTACGAGCAGCTAACTGATTCAGGTACAGAACGCGCAGGTCGTTAACTACACGGCCGTCCAGTGACATGGTGGTCTCATAGGTATCGTCACCAATCGGTGTGATCGACTCGAGAACCGCGCCATAGATGATGCCTTGTACACGTGTACGGAAGGTATCACTCGTCACCATCATCTCAGCAACCGTCGTTGTCGCATCGAGTTGTTGACCGTAGACCTGTTCCGTCAACGCACGATACGCGTCGAGCTTAGAAGCACGAATCGCCATCAAACGCTGCTGCGAAGCATTTTTGTGATTCTGTGTGCTGATGACTGCATAGCCGGTTGCGCGGATCGTCTGCTGACGCTCCATCATCGGCGTAATCATGCTCACAGGCTCAGCCGATGCTTTGGACTCTGCCTTAGGCTCGGAGCGTGCAACTTCCGTTGCAGGCGTCCTTGGTTCAGCCGGTTTGACCGACTCAACTGGTTTAACTTCAGCTTTAGCAGACGAATTGTCAGCTATCGCCACCGAGGGAAACGTCTGGCAAGCTGAAATCAGCGCAACCAGCGAAACCATTGTGCATTTGGACATCTTGTTCATGAATCACCCCTTTTTGTCGTCATCGCATTCGTCCCACCCGGAACGCTTCTTGCGAAACCTAGTTATTTCTCGAAAAACCAACCACTAGAACCTGACTGGACTACCGAGACCACGTTCTACCGAAGCATTTACGGTGAGCAAAAATTCCTTTACTCCCCCGCTTAATCGGCAGTCATTTCAGGTTCTTTAACGAAATGCCACCCGGAAAGTCATCAAAATGAATAAAAAAATAATTAAAAGACAATTTATCCCTTATGAATCCCGCCCAATTCGGCCCTACTACCAGTAAACCTTGCCGGAAAACGACCTAAAACTGATGGCACATCAATTGCTTAGTAGTTCCACGAGGAAATTTGTATTTAACAGAGCTAAATTTTAACTTATTGATTTTTAAAGACTTTTAAACAAAACATAGCAATGAGCACCCTTTCCATGTCAACAATCCGACAGCGTCTGTCTGGCTTCGAAGTCTCGGGCCTGGGCATTCCTTTCTTGGTATTGCTGATCATGGCTATGTTGGTGGTGCCTTTGCACCCCGTGCTGCTGGATATTTTCTTCACTTTTAATATTCTCGTCAGCGTGGTCGTAATCATGATCGCCATCGGCACAAAAAAACCGCTGGATTTTTCGTCCTTCCCTTCTGTTCTTCTTTTTGCAACGATGTTGCGACTGGCGTTGAACGTGGCGTCGACCCGAGTCATTCTGGTGAATGGCCATGAGGGCGAACACGCGGCGGGAGCCGTGGTTGCAGCTTTCGGAGAATTCGTAATTGCCGGCAACTATTTAGTCGGCTTTATTATTTTCGTGATCCTGATGATCATCAACTTCGTGGTCGTCACCAAGGGTGCCGGCCGAGTCTCTGAAGTGAATGCCCGTTTTACCCTGGATGCGATGCCTGGTAAGCAAATGGCGATTGATGCCGATTTGAACGCAGGCTCGATCACCCAAGAACAAGCCAAAAAACGGCGCGATGAGATTTCGCAAGAAGCTGACTTCTTCGGCTCCATGGATGGTGCGTCTAAATTCGTGTCTGGCGATGCCTTGGCCGGCTTGCTGGTCTTATTGATTAACGTCATCGGCGGCCTAGCCATTGGTGTCGGTCAGCACGACCTGTCATTCGCCGAAGCTGGCAAGCTATATATATTGCTGACCATCGGTGATGGCTTGGTCGCACAGATTCCTTCCCTATTCCTCTCACTGGCTACTGCGATCATCGTCACCCGCGTAACAACCGCGGAAACCATGACTGAGCAGGCCATGACGCAACTGGCCAACCCAAGCGCCCTCTTTATTGGCGCGACCATCATGACGATTTTGGGTGTCATACCCGGTATGCCTCATCTGGTGTTCTTAACACTGGCGTTGGCTTCAGCCGGTTTGGGTGTGATGCTGCTTAATAAAGAAGATGTGCTCTCGAAGGAAGCTGAACAGCAAGCCTCAGCCGAGGACAAAACTGACGCACCCAAAGAGTTGGATTGGGATGACGTTGATCAAGTGGACTTAATCGGCCTGGAAATTGGCTATGGACTCATTCCTTTAGTGAATCCTGAGACGGGTGGGCAGTTAATGCCGCGCGTCAAAGGTGTACGCAAAAAACTCTCCGCTGAACTGGGCTTCTTAGTTCAGACCGTTCGTATTCGTGATGCCTTGAATCTCGACCCCGACGTTTATCACATCGTCTTAAATGGTGTGGTGCGTGGTCGCGGTGAAATCAAGAGTGGCCGTGAACTGGCCATCAACCCAGGCAAAGTCTATGGTGAACTTGAAGGCATACCCACCAAAGAACCCGCTTTCGGTTTGGAAGCGGTCTGGATTGACCCTGCACAGCGCGACTACGCACGTACGCTTGGTTATACCGTGGTGGATCCAGCTACAGCGATTGCTACCCATTTAAATAAAGTACTGCGCGATAGCGCGTCTGAACTGCTCTCGCACGATGAAACTCAGCAGCTGCTCGATAAATTAGCGGCGAAGTCTCCTAAGTTAGTAGAGGACCTCGTCCCCGGCAAGATGGCCTTGGGCGTAATTACTCGCACGCTTCAGCATTTGCTGGCCGAGGGTGTCGCGATTCGTGACATGCGCACGATTGTTGAAACCTTGTCCGATGTCGCCGGCAAAACCCAAGACCCTGAACAACTCACCGCTTATGTCCGCCCTAAGCTCGGTCGCATGATCGTGCAAGAGCTGGTGGATATGAAAGATAGCTTGCCCGTGATGACACTGGCACCCGATTTGGAGCAACTGCTACACAACGTGCTATCGAATGGCGCACCGGGACAATCAGTAGTGATTGAACCCGGCCTCGCAGAAAGTTTGTTTGCCGCCTTGCGTGAAGCGGGCCGAATTGTAGAAGACGATGGTAATCCCGCTGTACTGGTGGTGGCACCTTCGATCCGCCCATGGCTGTCGAAGATGGTTCGCCACCGCATACCTGAAATGACGGTGCTCTCGTATACCGAGATCCCCGATGATCAAGCAGTCAAAGTTATTTATACGGTTGAAGCACAGACCAAGTCCTAACCAGACGAGTCGCAACAGGAAAAAACATGGAACTTAAACGCATCCTCGCAAAAGATCTCCGACGGGCCACCGAAAAGGCGGTAGCCCTGTACGGTCAGGACGTGCTCTTCGTGTCGAATTCACGCGCCAACGGAATGATCGAAGTGATCGTCGCTGTCGACGTGAATCCCGAACCGTGGGTAGAAGCCCGTGCAAGCGGTGATGGCGAGCGCTTTGGCGAAGTGCTGCATCAGTCATTCAAAGCACTCGATAAAGGTGCGACTGCCTCCCCTGCCGACGAACGCTCGATCAAACAAGATGCTAATCACCATAGTCAGAACGATCGTGATGAAGAACAGGATAGCGATACCTCCAACGCATCACAGCATCGCGAATACATCCGCGGGCGTGAAATCGTTGACATGGTGCGTGATGAACTCTCTGCTATCCGTAAAGAATTCAAGTTGGCGCAACGCGTCGCTACGTGGCAATCAGAAAGCTCAGCGAATGTAGCGGTTCGACCTTTAATTGCTGCTCTAGCTGAAGCCAGTATCCCTGTTTCATTGCGCACCTTATTAGTTGATCACATCAACACGATGACGGATTTGGACGACGCCAAGGAAGCTCTGCGACTTCACCTCACTAAGAGCTTGGGTGAACATTGGGCCAAACTGCCACAACGTGGTGTGCACGCAATTGCAGGTCCAGCCGGTGCAGGTAAAACATTAATGGTGGCACGCTTAGCGCGCGCCGCTGCTGAACGCAAAGGTGCTGAATCAGTCGCCGTGATTAGTTATAGCGATCAACGTGCTGGTGCGTGGAGCCAAATACAAATGTTGTGTGCGCAATCCGGTGTTGATTGCTTGCGCGCTAACGATCCCGAAACATTGAAAACCCTGCTCTCTGAACTTGGCCAGCGTCGTTTGGTATTAATCGACACGCCCGGTGTGCAGACGGCTGAAAAACTTCAACAAATCATCGAGTGCTGCCCAGAATTAAGCGCTCATTTGATCGTGCCAGCGGATGCCTCGATGACGACGGTGCGTCGCTATCTGGCCGACATGAAAATTACCTGGGCCAGCTTAATGGTCTCGCGCATGGACGAAGCCACGCAACCATGGGCATTGCTGCAAATGCTGTGCGAAAAGCCCGTCAAACTTTCGGCTGCATCGCATAGCCCACTCGCCACTGACGGATCGCAAGTACTGACCGCCAATGAGCTGGTGGCATTGGCGATTCGCGGACTCGGATTAGAAACCACGCTGGTAGCTGATGAATTACTAGATAAAGACGAAATGACCGTGGTCACTGCCACTCATGCTTTGGTCAACCGTATAGAGACTGCCGCTCATGCAAGCTAAAACCGTAAAACGCAACACTGAAGTGATTGGTATCGCCAGTGGTAAAGGAGGCGTGGGTAAAACGACGCTCTCTACGAATCTGGCGGTGGCTCTCACCATGATGAATAAAAAAGTCATGCTGCTGGATGGTGATCTGGGTCTGGCGAATGCGCAAATTGCGCTGGGCTGTCAGACGCAATACAACCTCTCGCATGTGATCGCCGGTGAAAAGACGCTGAAAGAAATCATCGTCACCTCGCGTCAAGGCGTATTACTCGTGCCTGGCGCATCCGGTGTGCATGAAATGGCCGCGATTAGCCCAGCAATTACGGCTGGCATCGTGCAAGCTTTTTCAGAGCTTGATGATGATATTGATTACTTAATTTTAGATGCTGCTGCGGGTATCGCGCCTTCGGTATTGGCGTTTATGGAAGCCTGCCAACGCCGCTTTATCGTGGTTAAAGATGAACCTTCGTCGATTGCCGATGCCTACGGCATTATTAAAGTGATGACGCGCGATCTCGAGCTCGATGAAATTTATCTCATACCGAATATGGTGGAGAGTCAGGCCGCTGGTGCTCAGCTGTATCGTCGCGTGAACGAAGTGTGCGATCGTTTTCTGGGTAAGACCCTACAATATTTAACCTCCATTGAGTCCGACGAGATGATTCTCGCCGCCCTCAAAAAATATCAGTCAGTGATGGAATTCGCACCCGGCAGTGCCGGTGCGCGAGATTACCGCCGTCTGGCTGATGCCATCACCCACCTGCCTAGTATCAGTCACGCCTCTGGAGGACTTCAGTTCTTCATGGAACGTCTGGTGCGGCAGAACCAAGGGGCTTAAGCCATGCCACCATCAATCAGACTATACGAACAGACTGGAAAAGCCGGCAAGAGCCCCGACGAGGCGCTCATCCTTGAAAATTTGGGGATGGTCAAACGTATCGCCGTGCATCTTAAAGCGCGAATCCCTCCTTTTATGGAAGTCGACGAGTTGGTTCAAGTCGGCATGATTGGACTGATCGAGGCTGCACGCGCGTTTGATCCGACCAAAGGTGTGGCGTTTGAAAGCTATGCACATAGTCGAGTACGCGGCGCGATGATTGATGAAGTTCGCAGACTATCTTTCCTGCCCCGCTCTGCTGTGGCATTTAATAAATCGCACAGTACGGCGAATCAAGCATTGGCATCGGAACTCGGACGGGCACCAACGCAAGCCGAGTTAGCTGAGTACATGGGTGTGGAGCTGGATAGTTTTGAAAAAGACCGTGGTAACGCGCGCCAGTTCGAGACCTACTCGATGGAAGTCGTGACTGATGAAGTCATGAACGTGCCTGATCAAAGCTCACGGCAGCCGGATGCGATCGTTGAAGAAGCGCAAATGATGGAAGCGCTGACCGATGCGATTTACCAACTGCCTGAACGTGACAAGCTAGTGATTTCGCTCTACTACGTAGAAGAACTTAACCTTCGCGAAATTGGCGAGGTACTGGGAGTGTCCGAATCTAGGGTGTCGCAAATCCTATCGGCTAACGTGAAAAAACTTCGTACACAGCTGAAGTCCGAGCCGCGGACCCGCTAATTAGAGGTTAATTATGGCGCAACAGATCAACACCATACTGCTGCTATTGATTCTGATTGGAATCGTTGGCGCCCTGCTGGTGATGTTCTTCACCCTTGAAAAAGTGGATGACATACAGACAGGCAAAAGTGCCCAAAAACCCCGCTTCAATCCCGCTGACACCTTCGGCGGCTTGTCAGGCAGAGAGTTATGGGATGCGATGATAGGTGTGCCCATGCGTGGCATTAACCCGAAAGACATCATTCCGCTTAAGCCACGTTATGAAGTGGTACTACAAAAACATTTAGAAATACTGTTTGAAGAAGGTCAGCACGACGGTCGCGAAGGCTTTTTAATGCCTGTGCGCTGCGAGCGTATTGTGCCTACCCTGCGTGGTGATATCGAATCCTGGATACCGCATGAATTTGCAGTCGGTATTTATAAAGTCGGTTACAGCTTAATAACCGAGCCCGATGAAGATCCCGACACCTTGCGCGAGCAGCTTGATGAGATTGGTGATGAGATTTTCTCCGCCACCGGATTGCCACCCCATCCCTTGTCCAAGCTCCTGATGCCGTTCAAGGAAGAAGAAGAATTCCCGCCAGAAGAGCCCGAAACGTTTGAAACCGCCGAAGAAGATACGGACGAGGTAAACGCCGAAGGCGACACCGAAGCAGTCGCCGCATTAGCGGCACCTGAGGCAACTTCCACAGAAATGGCTCAAGGCGACGCTGGCACTACCGATTCAGAAAACAGTGCTGAGGGCAGTAGCGAATTAGATGAATTGCAAGCTGCGGCCGAAGCGATGGCCGCCGAACGGCTTGCCTCTGAAAATCCGAAAGCTCAACCAGAAGCTGTTCCAACCGCTTGATTTAAAAGGGTTTTATGAGCGGATAAAAATCGTTCCTCAAGTCTTTCGGCAACCCGCCGATTATAGGTCTGACGCAATGAATTACTCAGGAGCGACAGACCATGAACATGAGAGAACGAGCCCTCGCCAGTTACGGTGATGTGAAAGTAACAACCGGTGTATCGGGCGCAGACAATGTGCAGCTTATCCAGATGCTGTTCGACGGTCTGATCGAGAGTCTCGCCACAGCCCGCGGCCACATGGAGCGCGGCTCCATCGTAGAAAAATCCAAAAGTCTTTCGCGTGCTGGCCGCATCGTGGTCGGCCTGCAAGGCGCCCTCGATTTTGAAAAAGGCGGCGACATCGCGCGCAACCTGAACGACTTGTATAGCTATGTGACTCGTCGCTTATTTCATGTGAATGCCAACAACGACTTGGAAGCATTGCAGGAAGTCCATAACCTGATGAACGAAATCCGCAGCGCATGGCTACAAGTACCTACCCTGGTTCCCGCCACTAGCCGTTCGACCGCACTGAACTAAGACTAGCCGCTTTAAACGGCCAGCTAGACTAAAAAGGCCTGCCCTGGCGCAAACCAGAGCAGGCCTTAACTATTTTTAGTTTACTAACTAATTGACTATTCTTAAAGCTACGCTACGCCAATTTTCCCTAGCAATTAATCCTTACAAATGGCTTGTTTTAAGGATTCTCTGACCTGTCACGATTTTTGCTTAATGAACTGCCACTTGAAGGCAACTCAGGAAGCAAATAACGATGAACTCAGTATCGAATCCGGCCGTTAATGCCGCACACCAAGCGAAAAAACTCGCCAAATCGGCACTTTCCTCTGGTCCCACTGAAGATGGCGGCCAGTTTGGTGACATGTTCACTTCCATGCAAATGGGCCTGCAGGGGCAAGATCTTGCCGCCCAGACTGGCAAGGCTTCACCCCCGGCAGAGGGACTGGCATCAGAAGTCCTAGGACCGGCCGTACATATCATTACCAGCAACACAGCCACCATGGATGACGAGAGCCTGTTCGCATTTGCTCGCTCGCAAGGTATGGATGAGTCGTCGCTGGCGCTGATTTTTCAGCACGCAGCACCCGCCGCCCCTATCGTTGAAACTACTGCTTCAGTCGAACCCACGCCGCTCTCTGCGTTCACTGATTCAATCGCACTGGGCCAGCCAAAATCAGCTCTGCAAGACAACTCCACTGAAAACGTCTTACCGGTAGCCACCATCGCACCCGCTCCACTGGAACCAACCACCGATGCCAATGGCATGAGCGTGTTGGATTTGGGCGCTGACGGCAGTTTGCGTTGGTCGGTTAACCAAGCAGGTCAGCTAAATGCCGTAGATAGCAAAAACGAGACCTTGGCTCTGGCCGAGAACGTCGTAAAACCAACCGGCATTGAAATCAGCACAGCTGTCGCGCAACAGCAAAGTCAAGAAGCACCGGCAGAAAACCTGGCCGCCACCTTGATCTTGGGCGCGGGCGAAGCTGCCCAATTTGCTAAACGCTTACAGACCAAACAAATCAGCCAGCGCGCAGAAAAAATCGCCGCCCTGACAGGTGAATCCTTCAAATCAGCTGCGGCCAAGATCGACCCCTCATCTATCATCGCCCTGAATGACAATTCGGTGGTGACGGATACGCTTAGCTTGGGAACCGAGCTGACCGGTGAAGATTTGCGCATGATGTGGGAACACCGTCAGCATAGTTCGGCCAACTCAAATGCCAATTCTGGCAGCGGCATGGGATCCGGTACCGGCCAAACCGACCCGACCCAAACCGAGATTGATGTGCGCGCAGATCAATATCAACAACTCTCCCAGCGACTCGGTGAAGCACTCGGCCAGCGATTGGCCGCGCAGATTGCCCGCGGTAACTGGAATGTAGAGCTGACACTCAAACCTCAAGACCTTGGCAGTATTGAAATCAAACTCGATATGAAGCAAGGCAACTTAGAAGCCAGCTTCAATGCCATCGAAGCCATGACCCGCGACTTAATCGTCGATGGCCTACCCCGCCTGAAAGAAACCTTGGCACAGTCAGGCATGGAAGTTGCTCAAGTGAATGTTAACGTAAGACAAGATGGTCAAAATGGCGGAAATTCGACACCTGGGCGCCAAAAAGCGCCTAGCGGAATAAGTGGGGTGTCGAAGAGTTCACCGGTAAATACCGGCGAAATTAACGCAAGTTTGACAGCCAAGAAATCTGCGGCCGACAACAACGGCTTAGATGTCCTGGTCTGATCCTAATAAACCTCGTAGGGGGATGTAATGGCTGACGAAGCTCCAGCAGCACCAGCAGAAGAAGTAGTTGAAGGCGAACCGAAGAAAAAAGGTCCGCTAGTCAAGATCATTCTAATCGTCGTAGGCGTCTTGCTACTGATCGGTTTGTCGGTCGGTGGCACCCTGCTCGCTACCGGTTTCTTCAATAAGAAGCCGAAAGAGGCAGTCGATGCGCAACTCGACAAGCTCGAAGGTCACGGCGATGGTCATGCCCCGGCGGGTGACGGTCACGCACCGGCGGGTGATGGTCACGGCGCTCCTGCAGCTGACAGTCATGGCAAACCTGCCGCAGATAGTCACGGCAAGCCAGCGGCTGAGCCTGAAGGTAAAGAACTCGCTAGCCCTGAAGGTGAAGCTGAACGTTGGAAGTTCAATTACTATGCGTTCGAAAAGCCTTTGCTATCGAATGTCGCTAGCTCACGTAAAGTTATGCAAGTCACACTGACCATCATGACTCACTATGATGAGCGCGTGATCAAAAACTTAAAAACTCACGAGTTAGCGCTGCGTGCCGGTATCCTTGACGTGATGCGTCAAAAAACCGAAGCCGATTTGCTCAGACCCGATTTTCGTAAGGCTTTAGCTGAGGATTTACGTTTAGTGATTAACTCACTGCTCGAAAAATACGAAGGCTTTGGCGGTATCGAAGAAGTGATGTTTACGGAATTCGTGGTTCAGTAATACTGAATCAGAAAAAATAACCCGACTGGAACGATAAAGTCATGGCTACTTCAGGCAACTTGCTGTCAGCAGAAGAACTCGCTGCCCTCTCTGAGGGTATCGATGACGGTACCATTGCGATTGATACCGGCTTTAATCTGACTACGCGTGTTAAGAAACATGATCTGGCCAGCGAAGACAGTACGCTAGGTGTTAATACCTCATCCCTTGAGATGATCAATGAACGCTTCGTACGCTTGTTCCGCATGGGCTTGATGGATGTATTACGCACCAGTCCACGTATCAATCCTACGCGTGCGCAAATTGTACGGTTTGGCGACTATCTAAAAGATATGCGTCCACCACTGGCTGTTAATACTGTACGTATTAATCCGCTGCGTGGTTTTTCGTTGGTGATGATTGAGCCTACACTGGTGTTCTCTTCGCTCGACAATTTTTTTGGTGGCACCGGCAGCGGTATGCCAAGCAATCAAAAACGTCGCGCCGGAGATAAGCCAGGTGAAGGCGCATCTAACGGCTTACCCCCAACGCGGATGTTCACGGCGACTGAATCGCGTGTCATCTCGATTATTTTAGAAGTATTTTTCCGCGCACTAAAAGAAGCGTGGGCGCCCTTGATGGTGGTTGAGTTTGAACATGTTAGCTCCGAAATCAATCCCCAATTCGCGCAAATCGCGGATGAAAATGATTTAGTTATCTCCTCTCGCTTTGAAACAGAAAGCGTGGGTGGCACTAAAGGTTTTGTTGATCTCGTTTATCCTTATGCCGCATTGAAGCCTTTCCGCGAAATGCTGCGTAATCGCGTTCAGGCCGATGGTAGCGCTGACTCCGATATGAAATGGCGTGAAGACCTCACCAAAGCGGTGGGTGATTCCATGGTTGAGTTGCAGGTATTGTTAGGTCAAGTTGTCGACGATTATCAGCGCATTGAAACGCTCAAAGAAGGCGATCTACTGTTTTTCAAAAAACCAGAGCTGGCAACTATTTATATAGGCGACCTACCCGCCTTTGAATGCCAGGTAGGTATGGCAGGACCCAATGTGGCGATCCGTATTGAAAAATCGCTAGACCCAGA
>JBEGSP010000240.1:0-11990 GCA_041179845.1 Pseudomonadota bacterium | reverse complement strand
GGATGAGCAATGCCAAACCGATGGATCAAGTCAGCGCGAATAATTTCCAGGGTTCGGAATAAACTGGGTTGAGTTATCGCTGCTGAGACATCTTTCAACGCCAAATGCGTCGTCGCTAGCGCAACACGTAATGTGTAGCCACCTGCCGGACCCAGCAACATCATCACTACTTGAGGCGTATTAGTTCTCTCTGCGAGATATTCGGTATGGCCAGTGAACGCAACGCCCGCATCATTGATGGTGCTTTTTTGTACTGGCGCAGTGACTACAGCATCAACCTGCTGATGCATAGCGCCGTCAATCGCGATATCCAGTGTTTGAAGTACGGACCGCCCGTTAGCAGGATCAAGCTTTCCAGGAATCGGCCTAACGGTGAGCGGGCAGTCAATCACCTGAATGCGGCCCACTTGTCTGGGTAGTTTTGAAAGTTCATCCGTTTTAATTGTATGGATGACTTGGTGCGGATCGATTTGTGCAGCCAGTGACTTGATTTGAATCGCATCGCCAATCAATACAATTTCACTGTCGGCGGCTTCTAGGGCCGCGCGCACAGAAATCTCTGGCCCTACACCGGCTGGCTCTCCGCAGGTAATGGCAATGCGCGGACAAAACATACTGCCGACCAATTACGGCTGACGTGGATTGAATTCGTCTAGTCGGTACTCGACATAGGCACGATCACGCAGCTGTCGCAACCAATCTTCGTAGGCCTCATCTAACTTTTGCTCACGCAATGACTGACGCGCCATCAGACGCTGACGCTCACGCGAGACTTCTTCAGTCTTACGCTCTTGTACTTCAATTAAATGGAAACCAAATGGTGATTCGATAGGCTGAGAAACTTCACCGGGACTCAGGGCATTCATAGCGCGCTCAAACTCGGGAACCGTATCACCAGGATAAATCCAACCTAAGTCGCCGCCTTTGCTTGCGGAGCCATCGTTAGAATACAAACGCGCCAAATCTTCAAATTTGGCAGCCTTATTTTGTAAACGCTCACGCAACTCTGCCAATTTACGGCGCGCCTCGGCTGAGGAAACAATCTGATTGACCTTGATGAGTATGTGTCGCGCATGCGTCTGTTGCACCATCGTGCCCGACACACCTTTTGCGAGAGTCGCGATACGGCGTCCATTCAGCCTGAGCACATGAAAACCATTTGCACTACGAACCAAGGGTGCAATTTCACCTTCATTTATTTTTTCTACCGCATCGACAAACAACTGCGGTAAACGCGAGACACTACGCCAACCAAGATCGCCACCGCTGAGTGCATCACCGGCATCAGAAAAACTCGCAGCAGTTTTAGCAAAATCAGCACCAGATTTCAGTTGCGCCACCGCTGCCTCGGCACGCTTGCGACGATCAGCTATCTGCTGCGGCGATGCATTTTCTGGTACGCGCACCAAAATTTGAGCAAGGTTTAATTCCTGCTGTCCGGCATCGTTCTTACCAGCAGATGCAGCTAGGTAATTATCAACTTCCGATTCGCCTATCTGTAATTTGTTATCAACTTCGCGCTCGCGCAAACGTTGCAAGGTAATCTCTTCGCGAATTTCTTCTCTAAATCGTGCGAAAGACAATCCATCACGCTCTAGCTGATCACGAAAGGTTTGCAGTGATAACTGATTTTGTTCGGCAATCCGTGAAACAGCCCGGTCTAGCATAATGTCATCGACCCGTATTCCACTATCTCTGGCCATCTGCATTTGAGCGCGTGTAACTATCATCCGCTCAAGTAATTGACGTTGCAATATTTGACGCGGTGGCATTTGCGTGTTTTGACGTTGTAGTCGCTGCTCAACCAAACGAACACGATCATCTAATTCTTTTAGTGTAATGACGTCGGTATTAACAACAGCAACGATGGCATCTACAAGTACAGGTTGTTTAAGCGCACTCTTATCTTGAGCAAAACTACTTGAGGTCACCAGCAAAGCCACAACCAACCAACGTATAAAACGTTTCATCGCTGTCATTACAAAGTCACCCATTTTAATCATAGTCACAGTTAATAAGTTTCGTAGGGGTAGTCCGTCTGACCCAAGGGTTGATAGCCAGGCACGTTGGCTCGTAGAGCCTTCATAGGATTCGCTCCCAGCATAGACAGCCCATTAAATTCTAGCTGCAAGAAGAACATCGTATTCGAGACGCCCTGCGCGGTTGGAACTTTTTGGCCAATCATTCTAAAAATCCAGCAGTCGGCTTTGTACTCTAGACCAGCGAGTGATTGGCCCAGCTTGCTCTCTTTAAGCAAGTAGCTTAGCCGTCCAACACCATACCAACGATCACCAATGGGCCACTGACTTGAAATATCAATCAATTCAAAATTGGAGTTGGGATCATTCGGCAAATTACGAACGTCGCGACGGTATTGAACATTCAACACTTTCATGGGCGCAGGCTGCCAGAAAGCACCGACGTTCATACGGTTGAGTTCAGTACGTGTTTGACTATACTGGAAATTAGAGTCTAAACGTAACTGATCTGTCACTCGACCAGAACCCAAAAACAATAAATCTGAACGAGTTTCGGACGACGAGGTGACAGATTGATCAAGCGAGACTCTCTGATCGGCAAAAGAGAATCGCTGCGCGACAGCCAACCGAACTCGCTCTACTCCATTGGTTTCTAAAAAGCGCGTCATCAACGCCGAAGTCAACTGATTAGAATCACCGATACGATCGTTACCGACAAACCGATTTTCTCTGAATACGGTCGCATAGTTGAAATCTGCCTCACTGGAATCGAAGTTTGGATACAACAGTGAATCTTGGCGTTTATACGGCGTACGGGTGTAAAACAAACGAGGCTCAAGCGTTTGTACAGCGGCATTACCAAACAAACGGGCATCGCGTTCAAAGATAAGGCCCGAATCAACCGACAGCGTAGGGATAAAACGGGAAGGGGCTTTCATCGCCGGATCTGCAGTCTCGTCAAGACTGTAAACAGTCTCATGAGCTGAAACGCTGGGACGGATAAAAAACCCACCACTCGAGTAGTTATAAGTTAACCGAGGATTCAATACCAAGCGATCGCCCTGACGCGGCATACCAACTACGGGAATGGTTGACGTATGAAAGCGAGTTAACTCTGAAGCAAAACTCCAACTGAGACTACCTTCGTTATCACCATAATAGTTATATCGCAGCTGTGGCAAGCGACTATACGGTGGCAAGATCTTTGCGCTTAGGCTCGAATCCTGAAGAACCTGATATTCGATAATGCGAGCGCTAGCCATCGAGGACGAGGAACCATAATCAACTCGTACATCGCGCGGCAAAATACGACGGCTTACACCGGGCTGATATGCCCATACATGGCTAAACGGAAAATCTTGGGCGTAATTATTATCCGACGCCATATTCAGGTTGGATGTAAACGTCAGACCTGATCCAAAGTCTTCTTTATGCCGGGATGAAATCGCATAACGACTGTCGAGAGTTTGCGCATCGCGATCGATGACTTCAAAGCGTGTCTGCCCAGAGTACTGCTCACCCAAGTAGCGAGCCGTACCGCCCATCATGAGTCCGCGTCGAGCAATGTAGTGAGGGGCAAGAAGTAAATCTCGATTCGGTGCGATGTTCCAGTAATAAGGCGTAGTGACTTCTAAACCTCCGGACGTGGATGTCGCTATGGTAGGCGCAAGAAAACCCGATACTCGTTCGTCACTCAGAGGAAAAGAAATATGCGGAGTACCAGCCACCGGTACACCCTTGAAAACTAGAACCGCATCTTTAGCAACGCCCAGCTCTCGGCCGTTGTCCAACGTCAGCGAACCCGTCCGTAAATACCAATCGGGCTCAGGCTGGCTACAGGTGGTGTAATAACCTCCGATAACGGTCGCTAAATCTTGTGACTGAAAGTCGATACGATCAGCTTTGCCATGAGCATTCTTTCGAATCAGCTGATAAATCGGGCTCTGCATCACGCCTTCACCCGTATCAAGCTTCAGGCGCAGTTCTTTACCTGTAAACACATTCCCTTCTTTGGCAACTCGAACGTGACCTTCTGCCTCAACCTTGTCTTCCACCATGTCGTAACGCATGTGATCCGCTTGTATTAGCGTTTTGCCGCGGATGATTTCAACACCTTGATCCATGTTGATGTCGCGATCGGGGCGACCCGTAATTTGATCCGCCTGAACTTCGGTGGGCGCTTTATCGTCGACGGAACCAGCCAGCCATGTGCGCTCCTGTGCAATACCCAACACAGGCAAAGAGGCCAGTGCGATAGAAATGGCACTTAAGCGCAGTACAGCAACGGGTTGTGAAATTGGCAATCGCGGGATCATGAAGAGAGGCGCGGCATAGTGAGCGCCGCATTGTGAGGCGAATCCCTTATTATATGGGAACACACTGCGCGAACATCAGCGGCAGTGCTTTTCAACTTGTTATTCTGTGTTCTCCATGCCCGATTCTCTTCAAAACGATGCACGTTTAGCAAAAATTGCCGACTGGCTAGGCCAGATCGATACACCCCACCCCCTCACCGACACATTGCGGCCCGCTTCAGCGGACGCGAGTTTTCGGCGTTATTTCCGGGTAGATACCGCTCAAGGCGACTCCCTGATCGTGATGGATGCGCCACCGCCACAAGAAGATGTGCGCCCTTTTCTCCACGTGGCCAGTTTATTTGGGGACACCGGCGTAACGGTACCCAAGGTGCTGGCCAGCGATATTGAGCAGGGCTTCTTACTGCTGTCGGACTTGGGCTCCACGACCTATTTAAAACAGCTGAGCGTCGATACCGCCCACAAGCTATATATGGATGCGATTGATGCGCTGATTTTGCTGCAGACCCAAAGCAAACCGGGACTGCTGCCCGACTACGACCGAGCCCTACTCCATCGTGAACTGATGCTGTTTCCGGATTGGTATATCCATAAACATTTAAAAGCGAATTTGTCTGACGCCCAGTCCGAGTCGTTGAATAAAGTGTTCGACTGCATTTTGGCGAACAACCTCGCACAACCGCCCGTCTACGTACACCGCGACTATCACTCGCGCAACTTGATGGTGATGGATAAAGGTAACCCCGGTATTCTGGATTTTCAGGACGCTGTCTACGGCCCTATCACCTATGATTTGGTATCGCTACTGCGCGATGCCTATATTCAGTGGGATGAAGAAATGGTGCTGGACTGGACCATACGCTACTGGGAACGCGCGCGTCGTGCCGGGCTACCCGTGAATCCCGATGTCGATATGTTTTATCGTGACTTCGAATTCATGGGTCTGCAACGGCATCTCAAAGTACTGGGAATTTTTGCGCGCCTGTATCACCGTGATGGCAAAGATGGCTATCTAGCTGATATTCCACTTGTTATGGATTACACCCGTAAAACGGCCTATCGGTATAAAGAATTTGCGCCGCTCATCAAACTACTCGATGCGCTGGAAGAAAATACCACTGGCGTAGGATTTACATTTTAATGCTATGAAGGCGATGATTTTTGCCGCCGGTCGTGGCGAGCGCATGCGACCACTCACGGACACCTGCCCCAAACCCTTGTTGCAGGTACGTGGTCGTGCACTAATTGTGTGGCACATTTTAAATTTGGTTCGCGCTGGCATAACTGAAATCGTTATCAATCATGCGCATCTGGGTCACATGATTGAAAAGGCACTAGGAAACGGTGACCAATTCGGCGCAAGCATTCTGTATTCTCCCGAGGGTACTGCACTCGAAACTGCAGGTGGTATCGCTAAGGCTCGGCATTTATTGGGAGATCAAGCCTTCGTTGCGATTGCGGGTGATGTGTATTGCCCACATTTCGATTTTTCCAAAATCAAAGACGTGCTCGAAGAGAATGATGTTTGGGGTACACCGCATCCACATCACACGCGTGATCTCGCTTGGTTATATTTGGTAAAAAATCCCGCACATCATCCCGAGGGCGATTTCGCGCTAGCGAATTTTTCTATCGCCAATCAAGGTGAGCCTCGATACACCTTCTCGGGTATTGGCGTCTACCGACCTGAAATGTTCGATCAACTGACTCCTGGTGATTCAGCCAAACTAGCACCCATCCTGCGCGAATTAGCAGATCAGCGCAGAATAGGTGGTGAGCTTTATCGCGGTGACTGGACTGACGTGGGAACCGTGGAGCGACTAGAACAACTGAATGCACCACTTCACTACAAGAACTGACATGAATCCCTATGCCCAACGGCGCGCTCGCGTGCTGGCCAAAATGCGTGAACAAGGTGGTGGTGTCGCCATCATTCCTACTGCACCTGAAGTCATGCGCAATGCCGACGCCGACTATCCCTATCGGCACGACAGCTATTTTTATTATCTGACAGGCTTCACTGAACCCGAGGCCACGCTGGTGCTGATCGCGGGAGCGACTGATCAAGCTATTTTATTTTGTCGCGAAAAAAATGAAGAACGCGAAATTTGGGATGGTTATCGCTACGGCCCGGTAGCCGCAAAAGAAACGTTTGGTTTTGATGCCGCTCATGCCATCGATACCATTGATACTGAATTACCGAAATTAATGGCGAATGTGAATGCCTTGTTCTATGCACTAGGCAGCAGCCAGAAGCTCGATGCACAAATACAAGCATGGCTAAATTCTGTGCGCGCACAAACGCGAGCTGGTATCACTGCTCCGAGTAAAGCGGTCGATATCCGAGTACTGCTAAATGACATGCGCCTGATTAAAGACGAGCATGAAATAGCCATCATGCAGCGAGCTGCTGATATCAGCGCGCATGCTCATGCGCGAGCGATGCGAACATCTAAAGCCGGTTTGCGCGAATATCATCTCGAAGCTGAATTGCTGCATGAATTCCGCAGTCAGGGTTCACAGTTTCCCGCTTATGGCTCTATCGTTGCAACCGGTGCGAATGCCTGCGTTTTACATTATCGTGCTGGTGACGCTGAATTACGTGACGGTGATTTAGTGCTTATCGATGCAGGCTGTGAGTTAGATAGCTACGCATCGGATATCACCCGCACTTTTCCCGTGAACGGAAAATTCAGTGGGCCACAAAAAGTATTGTATGAACTTGTTTTAAATGCGCAAGCCGCTGCGATTGCCGTAACCGCACCCGGTAAACGTTTTACCGATGGACACGATGCCGCACTTAAGGTGCTTGCACAAGGCATGCTAGACACCGGTCTACTGAATAAAAATAAAGTCGGTTCATTAGACGATGTGATCGCTAACGGTGACTACCGACAATTCTATATGCATAGAACCGGCCACTGGCTCGGCATGGATGTGCATGATGTAGGTGATTATCGCGATCATGTGCCTGAGGGTGAGCAAAAACCCTGGCGCACATTGATGCCCGGCATGGTGCTAACGATAGAACCGGGCATCTACGTTCGTCCGGCAGAAGGCGTTCCGAAAGAATTCTGGAACATAGGTATTCGCATTGAAGATGATGCGTTAGTTACTGCCTCGGGCTGTGACATCTTGACACACAAAGCACCAAAAACCATTGCTGAAATCGAAGCAGTGATGCGCGCTTAATCCACCCATCGACTCACATGCAAACACAGGTGGACATAGCGATTGCAGGCGGCGGGCCCGTGGGTCTGGCCATCGCGGGCATGCTGATTGCTCGTGGTATCGATGCGCATAAAATTGCGTTAATCGATGCTAAATCGCTTTCAGTAGCTGCGGAAGATCCGCGTTCGGTCGCACTGTCTTACGGAAGTCGACAATTACTCGAGCAAATTCATGGCTGGCCAACTACGGCCACACCTATTCAAGAAATTCACATCTCACGTCGCGGAAGTTTTGGCCGCACATTAATTGAAGCAGCCGACTATAAGCTCCCCGCACTCGGCTATGTTTGCCGCTACGGTGACGTTGTACGCGCTCTGTCTGATGGCTTATCTAACGCTGAATTACATCAACTCAGGCCATCTCGCATTGCCAGCATCCATGAAGATAGTGAACAAGTATCGATAGAGTTATCCGATGGCCAGACCCTCACTGCAACGCTTGCGATACAAGCTGAAGGCGGTGTCTTTGGTGAGCAAGTACCGCGAGCAAAGCACCGCGATTATCAGCAATGCGCCATCGTAGCTAGAGTTGAAACGAGTTCGCCGCTGCCTGATCGAGCGTTTGAACGATTTACTGAAGAAGGACCATTAGCATTACTACCGCAAGCAGGCGGCTATGCCTTGGTCTGGTGTGTGCGTCCTGAGCATAGTGAACATTTAATGGCACTTGCCGATGAAGCATTTCTTCAGGCGCTACAACACGCCTTTGGGCAACGCGTGGGACGCTTCATCAACGTAGGATCACGATCAACCTACCCACTCGGTTTAAATGCTGAGGCAATCAACACAGCGCGAACCCTCGCTATCGGCAATGCAGCGCAAACGTTACACCCCGTTGCAGGGCAAGGCCTCAATTTAGGATTACGCGACGCTGCCGTATTGGCTGAATTATTAGCGAAAGAAATGTCGCCGGCGGCTTTCACAGCGTTCGAACAGAAGCGTCAAGCTGATCGCAGCACAACCATACGCATAACCGATTGGATGGCGCGCGTGTTTGCCAGTGCGCCTGATCAATCAATCTCACAAACGATGCTCGGTATCTCGTTGGGATTCATTGATGTCACACCAAGTGCAAAACGCTGGCTGGCTTCGCACATGATGTTTGGGTTGCGATAAAAAACGCAAACGGTCAACTACCACTAAAAAGATTATTGAATCTGAATTTTTGCCGCTTGAATGACTTGCTGAAATGATGGCGTAATGTTGGCCCAATCAACGATATCAATCTTGAACGGCAAGGCTGATTCCTGAAATGCCTCTCGCAAATCCGCAGTGAGTGCGATGCTCAAGGGCTTATCGCCGATGATCGCAATATCAAGATCGGAAAATTCCTTGGCTGTCCATTTTGCCCGCGACCCGAAAGCCCAAACTTCGCAATCCGGCACATAGCGTTGCAGAATGTCTCGAACGATTCGCCAGTTCTCAGGACTGATATCAATGAGAGGCTGGTCAACCATGCCGCTATGGATTCCGTTCTTGAAGTTGTTTCAAGAGGTGACGCGCTTCTTCTAGAAAAGCAGGAATACCCTGCACAACCTCGATCGCTATTTCTTCATCGTAGGTGTGGCTAGTCTTACTGCGCATCTCACGATAAATTTTCCACGACGACCAGTCACCCAGTAGCAACCCTTGTTCATTCGCTGAACGAATAAGATCAGCAAAGGCCATGGCATCGAATTGCTCTGGTGTCGGAGACACCGCTTCAAGATGACGTTTCAGCATCTTGTGGCTGATTTCATAGCTGAACTCGAAACGCTGAATCAGGCCGTCTCGAATCTGGGTATCCGTGATGTCCTTCTCATAGCGAGCAAGCCCCTCAGTGAGCCGACTCACCGCTTTTTCCAGCGGGGCTAAGTTTAGCTTGTCGTTCATTGATTGAGGGCTTGTAACTAATGAGATTGTTGACGTTACTCCACAGCCTTAACCATGTCTTCAATGACCTTCTTCGCATCACCAAACACCATCATGGTTTTATCCATGTAGAACAACTCGTTATCGAGGCCAGCATAACCTGCGGCCATCGAGCGTTTGTTCACAATCACCATCTTGGCTTTGTAGGCTTCCAGAATCGGCATGCCAGCGATAGGAGAATTCGGATCTTTAGCTGCCGGGTTAACCACATCGTTCGCGCCCAATACGAGCACTACATCGGCCTGACCAAATTCACCGTTGATGTCTTCCATTTCAAAGACCTGATCGTAAGGTACTTCCGCTTCAGCCAACAGAACATTCATGTGACCAGGCATACGACCAGCAACAGGATGAATCGCGTATTTAACGGTCACACCACGATGCGTCAGTTTTTCACTTAACTCCATCAAGGCGTGCTGAGCGCGAGCAACGGCTAAGCCATAACCTGGAACTATGATCACCGTCTCGGCATGGCTCATCACAAACGCTGCATCATCCGCCGAACCTGAACGCACATTACGCTGTTGCTGACCACCTGCCGCCGCATCACCGGCTTCGCCGCCAAAACCACCCAGAATCACGCTAATGAACGAGCGATTCATAGCGGCACACATGATGTAAGACAGAATCGCGCCGGATGAGCCGACCAACGATCCCGCAATAATCAGCATGGAATTATTCAGAGAAAAACCAATACCTGCTGCCGCCCAACCGGAGTAGCTGTTCAGCATAGACACCACCACCGGCATATCTGCACCGCCGATAGGAATAATGATCAGCACGCCCAGAATGAAAGCAATCACGGTCATTACGATGAACGGTGTCCATGCTGCTTCCACACCCGGATCAGCAACAAACATCAAGCCCGCACCCACCATCACAATGGCCATCACCAAATTAAACAAATGCTGCCCAGGGAAAACTACGGGTGCACCTTGAAACAAACGGAACTTATACTTGCCAGCGAGTTTGCCAAACGCAATCACCGAACCTGAGAAGGTAATCGCACCGACGAAAGTACCAATGAATAGCTCAATACGATTACCAAAGGGTATCGGTACACCGCGCGCGGCGATTCCAAAAGCCCAAGGCTCAGATACAGCAGCAACCGCAATACACACTGCAGCCAAACCGATCAATGAGTGCATAGCGGCGACCAACTCAGGCATCTTGGTCATTTCAACGCGCTTAGCGAGCAAGGTACCAATACCACCGCCGACGACAACACCGATTGCTAGCAAGCCATAACCCAAGTTAGTACCTGTGGTCGCTTCCGATTTAAGCTTCACGATCAGTGCAACGGTCGTCAATGCGGCGATCGCCATACCGGTCATACCAAAGGCATTACCGCGGCGCGCCGTCGCAGGATGGGAGAGGCCTTTCAGCGCCTGGATAAAACACACAGACGCCAACAGGTACAACAAAGTAACCAAATTCATGCTCATGATTAAGCCTCTTCCTTCTTCTTGGCCTTAGGCTCTTTTTTCTTGAACATTTCCAGCATGCGCTGGGTGACCAAAAAACCACCGAAGACATTGACTGCTGCCAGGGCTACGGCAACCATACCCATAAACTGCGCAAGCGGTCCTTCTGTTAACGCAGCGGCCAACATGGCGCCAATGATGATGATGGCTGACACCGCATTCGTTACCGCCATGAGCGGCGTATGCAATGCGGGTGTGACAGTCCACACCACGTGATAGCCGACATAAATTGCCAGCACAAAAATGATCAGGTTGATGACGGTATGACTGACTTCCATGGTGTCCTCTGGTTGTAGACAGTAGGCGCCTTCAAAACTTCTGAGAAGGCATTATTTTTTAAGGCCAGTGATTCGATTTTTGTCGTTTACAAACACAATCTTTGGCTGATACTCACCGACCTCAGCATCGCTCATCGGCGCATAGGTACAAATAATGAGTAAGTCACCCAACTGGGCTAAGCGTGCGGCGGCACCATTAAGTGAAATCTCACCACTACCACGCTGACCTTTAATTGCATACGTAGAAAAGCGCTCGCCATTATTAATGTTGTACAGCTCGATTTTTTCAAACTCGCGGATATCTGCAGCTTCGAGTAAATCTTGATCAATCCCGCAAGAACCTTCGTAATTCAAGTCACATTGCGTCACTGTCGCGCGATGTATTTTCGCGCGCAACATAATTCGCTGCATTAAATCTCCTAAGCCTTACGAACGACTTCGCCACCCGAACACATCAGAGTCGCGGCAACGATTTCATCGCTGGTATCGATATGCAAAGCGCCCTCTGCGTTGATGATGAGCTTGAGAAAATCCAACACATTGCGTGAGTACAGCGCCGACGCATCCGCACCGCACAACGCAGGAATATTGGGTTCACCAATAATGGTTACACCGTGCTTGACAACCGTCTTGCCCAATTCAGAGAGTGGGCAATTGCCGCCTTGCTCAACCGCCATATCAACAATCACCGATCCTGGCTTCATTGATTTGACCGTGTCTTCGCTAATCAATATCGGAGCTTTACGACCCGGTATCAGTGCAGTAGTGATGATGATGTCAGCTTGCTTGGCGC
>JBEGSP010000239.1:0-6841 GCA_041179845.1 Pseudomonadota bacterium | reverse complement strand
GCGATAAACGACCCACAGCGGTTAAATTGGTGGCGATAACGGTATCCCACTCTTCATCTTTCATACGCATGGCAAGCTGATCATGCGTAATACCCGCGTTATTTACTAATATAGATAAGCTGCCAAACTCTTTGCTAATGGTATCGACCAATTCATTCGATTGAGCAGCGTCGTTCACATTAAGTACAACGCCACGACCGGCACCTGCTTGCGACAAGTACTCAGTGATAGCCATTGCACCTGATTCCGATGTCGCAGTACCAATCACCGTTGCACCACGGCGTGCGAGTTCGATGGCAATTGCGCGACCAATGCCACGCGATGCACCCGTAACTAATGCGACCTGTTTGTCTAGTCCCACCGATTTGTTCATGATCCTATTGTCTCCAAAAGCGCGTCCATTGATGCTTGATCGTTAATAGCATCGGTGGCGAGTTCACCATTGATGCGTTTAACCAATCCGGAAAGTACTTTGCCGGGGCCGCATTCAATAACACGCTCAACACCTAGTGATGCCATTGTTTGTACCGTTTCTACCCAGCGCACAGGGCTGGCCGCTTGACGAACAAGCGCATCTTTAATTGCCGCCGCATCTGTCACCACTGCCACATCCACATTGTTAATAAGAGGAATAGCGGGCGCTGAAAATGCAACGCCTTGCAGATAGTCACGCAAACGATCTGAAGCGGGTTTCAACAGCGACGAATGAAATGGCGCAGAGACTGGCAAAGGCAAGGCACGTTTTGCTCCTTTAGCTTTTGCTACTTCGCATGCACGCTCCACGGCTGACTTGTGACCAGCGATAACGACTTGTGCAGGAGCGTTGAAGTTAACTGGCTCAACCACTTCACCCTGTGCGGCCTCAACACAAGCAGCTCGCACGTCGTCGTCTGACAATCCAAGAATCGCAGCCATCCCACCCTGACCTACCGGTACCGCTTCTTGCATAGCTTGCGCGCGAAAACGCACGAGTGGCACAGCATCGTTGAATTGAATCACTCCGGCGGCTACCAACGCTGAATATTCACCCAAGCTATGGCCGGCAACCACGTCAGCTAATTTGCCACCGGCTGCCATCCACGCACGATAAAACGCCACCGCAGAAGCTAACATCACTGGCTGTGTATTCGTCGTCAGGTCGAGTTCTTCTTTCGGACCTTCTACAATTAATTTACCGAGATCAAAACCTAGAGCTTGCGATGCTTCGGCAATCGTTTCAGCGACGACAGCATTACCTGCAAAACCATTCAGCATGCCAATAGCTTGCGAACCCTGACCAGGAAATACAAATGCAATTTTATTCATAGGATAATGAAATTCAGAATTTTTTATTAGAGGCGAACTAACACAGCGCCCCAAGTAAAACCGCCGCCCACACCTTCCATCAGTATGTGCTGACCAGGATGAATGCGACCATCACGCATAGCTTCATCAAACGCCAACGGAATTGAGGCTGCGGACGTATTGCCATGGCGATCAACAGTGACGACCATTTTTTCTAGTGGAAGACCTAATTTTTTTGCTGTGCCCTGCATGATGCGAATATTGGCTTGGTGTGGAATTAACCAATCGACTTGCGATGCCTGCATTCCCGCCGCATCCAGCACTTCATTAGCGACTTGCTCTAACACTGAAACAGCCAGTTTAAAAACGGCCTGACCATCCATCGTCAAAAAAGCTGTACCTGCCACGGCACCCGCGCTGACTGATCCAGGCACACACAAAATATCCGTATGGCGACCATCGGCGTGCATACGCGTAGCAAGAATGCCCGGTTCGTCGGATTGCGATAGCACTACGGCACCTGCACCATCACCAAACAACACACAGGTGGTGCGATCGTTAAAATCAAGAATACGTGAAAATACTTCAGCACCGATCACTAATGCACGCTTGTGCATACCTGATCGAATAAAACTATCCGCAACAGAGACCGCGTACACAAATCCACTACAAACAGCTTGTATATCCATCGCAGCGCAGTGATTGGTGATACCAAGTTTGCGCTGTACAACGCACGCCGTACTAGGAAAACCACCGAGATAATCGGGGGTTGATGTTGCCAGAATAATGAGATCGATATCGTCTGGCTTTAAACCTGCCATCTCAATAGCGCGTTGCGCTGCTTCGGTAGCAAGATCGCTGGCCATTACACCCGGATCAGCAAAGTGTCGTGAGGAGATGCCGCTGCGCGAGACTATCCATTCATCTGACGTCTCTAGCCCACGTTCGGCCAACATTTTTGCGAGATCAGAATTACTAACTTTCCGTGGAGGTAGGCTGCTTCCGGTACCGACGATTTTTGTATACATAGTCATGCTATTTTTTGCTCACTGTCAGCGTGATCAACTGCCTGAGGCATCAGATCTGCCATCGAAGTTTCTATGCGCGACAAGACATCATGACGTGCCGCTTCAAACGCGCGACGAATGGCCCATTCAAAGCCATCGGCTTTTTCGCCACCATGACTCTTGAAAACTAAACCACGTAAACCTAACAAGCTAGCCCCATTGTAACGGGATGGATTAAGTCGCTGCGAAATTCGTTTCAGTGCGCTACGAGCAATCAACGCGCCCAACATATCCAACCAACCTTTGCGCAGCTCACTCACCAACACGCCTTTGATTAATCGACCCAAACCTTCAACCGCTTTTAACGTGACGTTACCCACAAAACCATCGCACACCACAATATCGGTGGTGCCTTCGAAGATGTCATTACCTTCGACGTTTCCGTAAAAATTAATCAAGCCTTTTGCATGATCAGCGCGCAGCAATTCTGCTGTCTGCTTCACCAACTCATTACCTTTAATATCTTCGGCGCCCACATTCAGCAAACCCACCGTAGGACGATCATGACCTTCGACTGCTGAAACCAATGCCGAACCCATCAACGCAAATTGATGCAAATGATGCGGCTCACAATCGACATTCGCGCCTAAATCAAGCACGTACGTCGGGCCATCGTTTTGATTGGGGAGAATGGTGCAAATCGCTGGTCGGTCAACACCCGGCATTGTTTTTAGTAGGTAGCGTGACACCGCCATCAGGGCGCCAGTATTGCCAGCAGAGACACAGGCTTGTGCATGACCATCTTTAACCTGAGTAATCGCTATGCGCATAGACGAATCTTTTTTGCGGCGCAACGCAGTTTCCAAGGGATCGTCCATTTCGACAACCTCGGTCGCATTCACTACGCTTATTCGGGAATTATTAGCAGCACCCAGTTTATTCAGCTCAACCTGAATAGGCGCTTCACGTCCGACCAGAATTAGGTTGACGGATGGCTCGCTTATTAAAAAAGCGAGAGAGGCAGGAACGGTGACAGAGGGACCGTGATCACCACCCATGCAATCAATGGCAAGTGTAATGGTCATGTCAGCGGCAGAAGTTGCCGAGCCGACGATGGGCCGAGATCATTCATGCGATGTCACGACGACGGTGGGCGCTCTGGATACAAAAACGGCGCTAAGCAGTCGAAGACTGTTCACGCCGTAGTTGCTGCTTCCAGAAAATTATTCGTCGTTTTTGGTCTTGAGGACCTTGCGACCACGATAGAAGCCGTTAGGGCTAATGTGATGACGCAAATGAGTTTCACCAGTCGTTGGCTCAACAGCCAATGCAGCAGGTGTCAGAAAATCATGCGAACGGTGCATGCCGCGCTTAGACGGGGTTTTCTTGTTTTGTTGAACAGCCATGTCGTACTCCTAAACCAGACAATCTATAAGTTTACCATACAGAGCAGCGTTAATAAAAGTGATTAACTAATTAATCTGACAACACACGCCGCTCTATCGCTCTCCAGGCTGACCGGCCAATCAAATCAGCCACTCCCCTGTTACTTCAGTTTTTTCAAAATAGCAAAAGGTGATTCCAATTTACTATTAACAACCGCCTCTGAACCTTCAGGGCAAACTTCATGTCGCGGTGACAAAGGCAACGATAACAAAGCCTCGTCCTCCACCAGCGCCAGTAAATCCATCGCCGTTGAACCAACAATAACGTCGATACTCTCGTCATCGAGCCTTTCTTCAGTTGCCTCTGCTTGCGCTTCATCGGCTACCAACACCAGACGACTTTCTGAATTAATTTGTTGCGTAAAAGGGGTCAGGCAGCGCTGACAAACTAACCGAACCTCTCCTTTAACCGTCAGGGACAGTTGCGGCAAGCCTTCAGGATGACGCCCACCTTGAATCGCCCAACTCAACTCACCACTTGCATCATGCACGTCGGCTCGCAGCCTTGCGAATTCGGCTACGGGTGTCGTGCCAGAAGCCTGCTCGGCCAATCGACAAAATTCAAGACTGTTAATGGTGCTTGCACTCATAAGCCAGTAGATTCCAGAAAACCCGCTATGATAACAGGGTTTACTTTCAGCTTTATGAGGCGACTTTTGCTGACTTTATAGGCAAATCAACGCTAAACCTTACTCAGTCCACCCTGTCGATTCATGTCTCCCTCACTTGTTCCGCGCTTAATTCTCGCTTCGGGCTCGGCCTATCGCAAAGAACTGCTATCACGTCTGCAGTTGCCCTTCGACGTTATGTCGCCGGACATTGATGAAACGCCTCATAAAAATGAAACGCCGTCAGAAACTGCCCTGAGGCTGGCCGAAGCTAAAGCCAAAGCCGTCGCAAAGCTGGCGGGTGCTTCGCTGATTATCGGATCAGATCAGGTAGCGACCTTAGACCACGAGCAAATAGGAAAGCCCGGCGACCATGCGCGCGCACTGGTACAACTAAAAAAAATGCGTGGTCGTGAAGTGATTTTTCATACTGCTTTGTGTTTAGTGGACAATCGCTCCGCAAGCACACTACCGCTGCAAATCGACTCTGTTGCCACCACCGTTAAATTCAGAGATTTACCCGATGCAGAACTTGATGCCTATCTTCTGATTGAAAAACCCTACGACTGCGCTGGCAGCGCAAAAAATGAAGGGTTAGGCATTGCACTGATTGATCATATTCGAAGCGACGATCCAACCGCACTCACCGGTTTGCCCTTAATTGCATTAACACGCATGCTGCGCGCAGCTGGCGTGCGCTTGTTGAATGTCTAGATCAATGAACGGTACTCTTTATCTCATTCCTAATGCTTTAGGCCCTGGCGCATTAGATGAGGTGCTGCCCGCTTCTGTGCGCCAAACGACAGCACAGTTAGATTACTTCATCGCTGAAAATGCTAAGACAGCGCGCGCCTTTTTGAAACTAGTATCGACCACGCATCCGTTGGGAAAACCATTACAGGAAATTGAGATTCGTGAATTAAATATCAATACCGCAGCATCTGAGCTGCCTGCACTACTGGCACCTTTACTGGGAGGTAGAAATGCGGGATTAGTTTCGGAGGCAGGTGTTCCTGCTGTGGCAGATCCGGGTGCAGATTTAGTTCGACTGGCACATCAAAAAAACATACCAGTAAAACCATTGGTCGGCCCTTCATCTATATTACTGGCACTAATGGCTAGCGGATTGAATGGGCAGAGCTTTGCCTTTCAAGGATATCTGCCGACCGATGCAGGGCAGCGAGCGGCTCGCTTGCGTCAGCTTGAACAACGCTCGCGTCAAGAAAAACAAACGCAGATTTTTATTGAAACACCTTATCGCAACGAGGCGATGCTGGAAGCCATTGCCAATCACTGCACTAATACAACACTAGTAACGGTGGCCACTGATCTAACGCTAGCGACTGAAACGGTACGTACTCAGCCAGTTCAGATCTGGAAAAATGAAATGACCGCCGGACGATTTCCTGATTTCAAAAAAAAGCCGACGGTATTTTTACTGCTAGCGACTTAAAACAAAATTCGCCTATTTAATAACGCGTCACTGTACGTTCAACGTGGCTTAAGCCATTCGTTACCCAGCGCACGTGCTGCACCTTCACCAACCGCTGCACCAAATTTTTTCAACACGCGATCCGATAGCCCTTCGCGCACTGTGTAATCGATTACATCTTCAGCTTTAAGCACATCGCGTGCAACGCTATCGACGGTACCCAAGCCATCGGCTAAACCGAGTGTGATCGCATGGCTGCCCGTCCAGAACAGCCCTGAAAAAATTTCAGGCGTTTCTTTCAAGCGTTTACCACGACCCGCGCGAACAGCAGCAATGAACTGCTCATGTATTTCTTTGAGCATAGCTTGAGTGAATTCTTTATGTTTAGAGCTGTAAGGCGAAAAAGGATCCATTAATCCTTTGTTGTCTCCGGCGGTCATTAGGCGGCGCTCAATGCCTAATTTATCCATCAAGCCAGTAAACCCAAAGCTACTCATCAGCACACCAATCGACCCAACAATACTTGCCTGGCTAACGTAAATTCTATCGGCCGCCGCTGCGATGTAATAGCAACCGGAGGCGCACATATCTTCAACAACGACATACACTGGCTTATTCGGATGCAGTTTGCGAAGCCGATTGATTTCATCGTTCACAATCGCTGATTGCACTGGACTTCCACCAGGACTGTTCATCTTCAAAATCAACCCTACCGACGATACATCGCTGAATGCATCATTTAAAGCAGGCAAAATCGAACTGACTGAACCAGTGCTACTGCCCGCATCAATCTCACCATCGATTTCAATCAAGGCGGTATGACGCGAGTTCACTTGTTTGGTCGAGCCTTTGAAATCAAACGCTGCCCAAATAGCGATAAGTGCCAAAATCAATGCCGAGAAACGGAAAAATACGCGCCAGCGACGATTCATACGCTGATCTTCCAACAACTCGTATGCCAGTTTTTCTAGCAGTACATACGGCGGGCCAGCTTGCTCGGAGGGCTTAGGCGTAGCTGATGAATCTTGACCGGGTTTTGGTGCTGGCGAAGGGGCAGCCGATTCG
>JBEGSP010000238.1:0-2999 GCA_041179845.1 Pseudomonadota bacterium | reverse complement strand
CGGGTGAAAGCGAAGCTGTGTTGATGGCGCGCAGCTTGAAAGAGGATTTTGGTATCGAAGCGCGTTGGGTAGAAAGTGACTCTATTAATACCTATCAAAACGCTAGCCTGTCAGCGCAGTTTTTACGAAAAGAAAACATTCAACAAATTTTCTTAGTGACTGATGCTATTCACATGCCGCGAGCGCGGTGGGCCTTTGAGCATGCAGGTCTGCGTGTGGTACCAGTGCCGGGTCAATTTGTTGCCAGTACCGAGTTGCAACTAGCAGGCTTTATTCCCAATGCTCAATCGCTCAAGAATAGTCATTACGCAATACACGAATGGCTGGGTTTGTTAGTGTATCGACTACGTTATGCGGTAGCTGACTGAAATTCTCAGGCATTGCTCGGAAGGCTAGAGCTTGGTCTATGATCAGCAGGTACCTGATAGCTCCCGCTGACCCGACCATCCGATCACCCTTTAACAGGAGACCCACCATGCACGACGCCAATATGCACACCGTTCGTTCCGACCTCAAAAACCTGATGCGCGATGCCCAAGCGCTATTTTCAGAAGCAACGTCTTCCAGCGGCAGTAAGGCTGATGAATTGCGCGCCAAAGCCATGAAAATGCTCGACAGTGCGATTGATCACGCGCATGAGATTCAACACATCTCTATCGAAAAAGGCAAAAAAATGGCGCATGAAACAGATGCCTATGTGCACGAGCATCCTTGGCGTGCGATAGGTCTTTCTGCAGCAGTAGGTTTAGTGATCGGTATGTTGATTGCGCGCCGCTGATCGCGAGCTCATACGTCGCCATGATTGATCAATCTTCACAGTCAACGTCGCAGGAATCGTCACAACAATCATCGCAGCAATCGTCTCAGCAGGGCGCAGCTGATCAAGGTTTGGGTGCAACCACACGCGACCTGATTCAAAACATCGTCGGCTTGATTGCTGCACGATTGTCGTTGGCTGCCTTAGAGCTTTCCGAGGCGCGTGATGCTTTATTGCTAGTCATCGCACTCGCACTCGGCGCGTTTATGGCGGCGAGTTTTGCGGTGATTGCGTTCTCGGCGTTGATTGTTGTGTTGACCTGGGATGCGCTGGGTTGGCGCATCGTACTGATACTGGCGCTCGCCTATACCGCTATTGCGGCAGCGTTAGTTCGGCAGATACGTCGTATCGTTGATCAGGGGCGTTTGGGTTTACCTGCCACCGTAACTGAGCTAAAACACGATAGTGAAGTCTTGATGCGTAAATCGCGCACGGGAGCCCACCATGACGCGTGATGAGCAAAAAAAATTACTCATCGTTCAAGGCATGATGCACCGATTAGAAATTGCACATGCCTTAGATCAACTCAAATCACACACGCAGCCCACGGCGTTGTTTAGTAAATTACCTAGCTTGATGAAATTAATCATGGCGAGTAATGCCGTGCCTTTGATCAGCACACTCTTGCCCGTAGTGTTTGGCAAAAGCAAGCTCTCGCGTGTAGTGCGGCGAGTGGCGTTAATGGTGGGGGTGGGTACTGCGCTGACATCACTCTTCAAGCGATGGAAAGCATCGCGTAATCAACCGAGTAATTAAACGAGTAATTAAAATCACTGCAAACGATTGAGTTTTAAAAACGATTTTTATTCACGCATGAAATAACGCGCAATAAAAAAATCCCGGTCGCTTTGCAGCACCGGGATTTTTTTCTTACAAAAACGAATTAGCGAATTACTTTTTCTCAGCAGGCTCTTTAAATGAAGCGCCACCTGCATTCGCCATGTGCACGACTGCACGCGCAACTTCAATATCGTCCAAGTCAGGGTTGCCGCCTTTTGCAGGCATAGCACGTATGCCTTTTACAGCATGCGATACCAGCGTGTCGTAACCTTGCTTGATACGCGCACCCCATGCCGCTTTGTCACCAAACTTAGGCGCACCTGCAACACCTGCGCCATGACATGCTACGCACGCTGCGTTATAGACATCGCCACCAGCTTTCAATGTTCTGGGCGCACTTGCATCTACCAAGGTGTAACCTTCATCGGCCACAGGTTTCAAACGAGCTGCAATCGCTTCGGGTGATTGTGAGTTCGATCCCGCACCCGTTTTAGGGCCCGCGCCTACGTACACAACTAACAACCAGATAACAACGATGGGTACCAAAAAACCAGCCACAACAGCAGCGATTAATTGGCCAGGGGTTTTGATTACGGTTTCGTGCGCGTCACTCATGGTTTCCTCGGGAATCAGCCATATTTCATCAAGCCAAAGATTATAGAGTAAACAGCGGCAACTGACCTCATTACACCGGCAGTTACGTGGACTGGCTGACTGAAACCCGGTATCCTTGCGCGGCCTTCATGGTCTGGACCCGCGCGGCTGTAGCTCAGTGGATAGAGTATTGGCCTCCGAAGCCAAGGGTCGTGGGTTCGATCCCCGCCAGCCGCGCCAAATTCCCAAGGTGTGTTAGCGAGACATCGTTTACACAACCTTCAAGTTTTGCAGCAGGCTACTTAACTTGGGAGGCCTTCACACTTGATCAGCCCGTCAGCAGACCACACGAATTTCATTATTGCTAACGCATTCGTTTTCTGTCATGCGGCCGAACTAAGCAAAGAAAATAAGTAGACAACTGCGTCAAATAAGTTCGATTGCATCGGCGAGTCTTGCGGCGGTGCCTACTAACGAAGCCCGTTCTAATCGCCTTAAAAATTCTTCTGGTGTGAAAGGTGGATTTTTAAAGCGAGCCCGAACATGCTTAATAGCCGTCAGTGCATGAAATGGTTCAAGGGTAAGTTGTAGTGGAATGAACTCATCGGGATGGATAACTTCCACGCCATGGATCTCTAAAGTATCTGATGGAAAGTCCTTTAGATTCGACGTGATGATACAGTCAGCTTGACCGATTATTGCCGCGGCCAGTACGTGGCGATCATTTAAATCAGGAAGAGTGAGATTCGCAATTAAGTACTGGTACTTGGTCTGATCAATTTCCCAATCTGGTATAGCTTTATGCAAA
>JBEGSP010000237.1:0-7461 GCA_041179845.1 Pseudomonadota bacterium | reverse complement strand
TGCTGGGAGGTGGCGCAAATTTTTTAAATGCGCTGCTTCGGCTTTGGCATCAAGACGGCCTTTGAGTTTGGCCAGCGTGAGGGTCAGTAAAAATAAAGCAACCAGCTGAGTGGTAAAAGCTTTGGTAGATGCTACGCCGATTTCAACCCCTGCTCGTGTCAGATATGACAAAGTAGTTTCACGCACCATCGCTGAGGTAGCGACATTACAGATGGACAGTGAGTAACGATGCCCGAGTTCTTTGGCGTATTTCAAAGCGGCCAGGGTATCAGCGGTTTCGCCTGACTGGGAGATCACAACAACGAGTGCATTTGGATTAACGGCAGGTTCACGGTAGCGATATTCGCTGGCGATTTCAACTTGCGTGGGTAAACCTGATATTGCCTCAAGCCAGTATTTAGCTGTCATACCTGAGTAATAGCTAGTACCACAAGCGAGAATTTGAATCGCATTGATATCAGCAAAGACCGTACTTGCGGATACCCCGAATACATCGGGGCTAAAGCTCAAAATACCTTCAAGCGTGTCGCCAATAGCGCGCGGTTGCTCGAAGATTTCTTTTTGCATGTAATGTCGGTAAGGGCCAAGATCAATCGCGCCAGAATAGGCATTCACGGTTTGTGCTGCGCGACTGACGTTGCGATCTAAGCGATTGGTAATGCTAATGCCGCTTAAGCTCACATCAACCACATCACCTTCTTCAAGATAAATGATTTGGTCGGTGGTACCCGCCAGTGCCATCGCATCTGACGCCAGAAAATTCTCACCTTGACCGATACCGACTACTAAAGGACAGCCTAAGCGGGCGCCTACGACGCGTTTGGGTTCATCTTTACAAAACACAGCAATCGCGAATGCACCATGCAAACGCTTGACGGCTTTTTGTACGGTGCGTAGCAAGTCGCCGTCGTACAGTTCATTGATTAAATGCGCGATGACTTCGGTGTCAGTTTGAGATTCAAAGACATAACCCAGCTTGGTCAGCTCAGTACGCATTTCTTCATAGTTTTCGATAATGCCGTTGTGAACAACAGCTATTCGAGCTTCATCATTTTTCGATGAGAAATGAGGATGAGCGTTATTCGTCGCTGGAGCGCCATGCGTGGCCCAACGTGTATGCGCAATACCTGTGTGACCGGTTAGGTGGGACTCGGCGACTTGCGATTCCAACTCCGCCACACGAGAGACGCTGCGCGAACGTTTCAGACCTTGCTGATGCACGGCGACGCCGCACGAATCGTAACCTCGATACTCTAATCGTTTTAAACCTTCGAGTAGTACGGGAACAATGTCGCGCTGGGCGACGGCACCAACAATGCCGCACATAGGAAGTCCTATTTCTTTTGCTTAACGGGTCGCTGCCAACCCGCAATGGTGGTTTGTCTGGCGCGCGACACGGTGAGGCTGTCGGGCGGTGCGTCTTTAGTAAGTGTGGTACCGGCTCCGATAGTCGCACCTTTACCGACAGTGACTGGTGCGACCAGTTGGGTGTCGCTGCCAATGAAGGCGTCGTCTTCTATAACGGTACGATGTTTGTTGGCGCCATCATAGTTGCAGGTGATGGTGCCTGCGCCAATATTGACACGCGACCCGACGGTAGTGTCGCCCACATAGGCGAGATGATTGGCTTTGCTATGTGCGCCGAATTCACTATTTTTTATTTCAACGAAATTTCCGACATGTACATCGGAGCCGAGCGTGGTGCCAGGACGTAGTCGCGCATAGGGGCCGATTTGCGAATCGCTGCCTACACGTGCTTCGTCGATGTGCGTGAATGGTTTGATGTTTGCGTTATCAGCAATGCGCGAATTTTTAATCACGCAATAGGCGCCGATACTGACGCCTTGGCCGATGTAGACTTGTCCTTCAAATACGCAACCAATATCGATACTCACATCGCGAGCGCAATGCAGCTCACCACGAATATCGATACGTGCAGGGTCGGCAAGGGTGACGCCTTGTTCAAGTAACTGGTGTGCAAGATTAAGCTGGTGAATACGCTCTAACTCAGCTAGCTGTACCTTGCTATTTACGCCCAGGGTTTCCCAGGCGTGACTGGGTTGAGTTGATTCAATGACGACGTTGTCATTGACGGCCAGCGCGATGATGTCAGTTAAATAGTACTCGCCTTGCGCGTTATGGTTGGACAGTCGCGACAGCCAATCTTTTAGCTGGCGAGTCGGCGCTACCACGATGCCGGTATTGACCTCGCGAATTTGACGCTCGAGATCGGTGGCATCTTTTTGTTCAACGATACGAACGATTTTATTTTGCTCGCGCACGATGCGACCGTAACCGGTGGGGTCATCCATGGCGATGGTGAGTATGGCGAGTTTGTCGTTGCCGGCCTTCGCAGTCAGTGTGCGCAGTGTGGCGACGGTAGTCAGTGGTACATCGCCATATAAAACAAGTGTGGGCTGGTCTTCGTTGAGTTTTGATACGGCCTGCATGACGGCGTGGCCGGTACCTAATTGAGGCTCTTGCAGCACGAACTGAAGATCATCTGCTGCCAGTTGCGTGGGAACTTTGTCGCCGCCATGGCCGTAGACAACGCAGCAGCGCGATGGCGAGAGCTGACGCGCGGTGTCGATAACATGAGAAAGCAGCGGCTTGCCTGCCAGTGCGTGCAGTACCTTGGGCAGGTCGGACTGCATCCGTTTCCCCATGCCTGCAGCGAGAATGACAACGTTCATAGGCAGAATAAAAAGAAGTACAAAATTTTAGCACGCACGGCATTGATTGCTGCGGAGTCGGTGACAGAGATTGGCAGATTTTTAGCAGCGATCAATCGAGCTCGCCTGCGCTGTGAGTATTTCGTTGAGCGTGCAGATGGATTGTCTGATGTCCTTGAGTTGTTGTATCTCGACTTTCGCACGGCGCTTCATCGAATGCGATATCTCCATCGGGCAGATTAGTCCCGGTGATTTTTAACTCAGCAAAATCGAACTGTGAACGATCCATTAAATGCGAAGGAACGATGGTTGAAAGCGACGAAAAAATATTTTCAACTCGGCCGGGATATTTTTTATCCCATTCACGCAGCATGTTTTTTATTTGCTTGCGTTGTAGATTTTCCTGACTACCGCATAAGTCGCAGGGGATGATAGGAAAATTTTTCACTTCCGCATAGCGCTCGGTATCAGCTTCGCGCACATAGGCCAATGGTCGAATGACGATATGTTTGCCATCATCGGATTGCAATTTGGGTGGCATACCTTTGAGCTTGCTACCGAAAAACATATTTAGGAAGAAGGTTTCCATAATGTCGTCGCGATGATGACCTAAGGCTATTTTGGTCGCGCCTAGTTCATCGGCGACGCGATACAAAATGCCACGACGTAGACGAGAACACAGCGAGCACGTCGTTTTACCTTCGGGGATCACGCGTTTGACGATGCTGTAGGTATCTTGATTTTCAATGTGAAACGGGACATTTATGCTGCGCAGATAATTCGGTAGTACGTCTGCCGGGAAATTCGGCTGTTTCTGATCGAGATTTACGGCGACGATATCAAAGTGTATCGGTGCGCGCTCACGTAGAGTGAGCAAAATATCTAGCAACGCATAGCTGTCTTTGCCTCCAGACAGGCAGACCATGACTTTATCGCCCTCTTCAATCATCTTGAAGTCGCCAATAGCTTCGCCCACGAGCCGACATAGTCGCTTATGTAATTTATTATTTTCGTAAGCGATTTTTTCGGCTTGCTTTAGGCCGGGCGAAGTGGTTGTCGCAATCATTTCATCTCTCTTTGATGTGAAAGACTTCGACGCCGACAGACTCGCAATCGGGATAGACGTCGGGCTTTTCTGTTGAGACGAGAACGGCTTTAACTTTAGGATGTTTCAGCAGTAAATGGGCGATTTCATCGCACAGAGTTTCTTGTAGTTGTACATGCCCTTTGCCGACTCGCTGTTTGATGGTCTCGCGGATGAAGTCATAATCTACCACTTCGTTAAGCTCATCTTGAGTAGGTGTTGAATTTGAAAGTGGAATGAAAAGCTCCACATTAAACAGCACGCGTTGTTCGCTGATTTTTTCAAAGTCATGAACACCGATACTGCTCATAACATTGTAGTTACGCAGAAATAGACGACGGCAATCAGATAAATGGGGATGTGATAATAAAGAAGGCATAAATTCGTTGAGAGTAGAAATGACAGCGATGTTTACTTAGTGAGAAACATAACATCGCGATGTAGTGGTGTGAGGTGCTGCCCACCATCCACAACCAAGACGGTGCCCGTGACGGCCTTGGCGCTGGCGAGATAACAAACGGCATCGACAATGTCGTCGGGTGTACTACTCTTACCCAGTGGTGTTTGACGATGTGCGTTGGCAAATTCAGCGTCGCTTTGATCCCCCGAAACTAAGGTGAGTCCTGGCGCAAGTCCGACCACGCGTAACTTGGGTGCTAGCGATTGTGCGAGCATGGTGGTGGCGGTTAGCAATGCAGATTTAGATAGCGTGTAAGACAAAAAATCTGGATTCATGTTGTACAGCTTTTGATCAAGCAGATTGATGACGACAGACTGCTCGCTATCAGGTGTTGCGTTATGTAGTGCTTGCGCAAGCAGTATGGGCGCCGCGAGATTGGTGTGCATGTGCGCGTTTAGCTTGGCTATGGAAAACGTTTCGGCGTCGTCATACTCAAACAAGGATGCGCTGTTAACCACGCAGGAAATGCGGCCGAGCGCATGTGTAGATTGTTCGATTAATTTGCGGGTGGCCGTTTCATCCGAAAGATCGCAGCTCAACGCGACGGCTTCTTGTCCGAGGGCTTTGATTGCCTCCACGGTGGCAAGTGCTTCCACTTTGGATGAGTGGTAATGCACAACGATATTCCAGCCATCCGCAGCGAGTCCGCAGGCTATCGCGCGGCCCAGTCGCTTTGCTGCACCGGTCACTAAAGCTGTTCGCTGTGTGTTATTTGGCTTCATGCGTGCTAGCGATGATGTGCGTTTATCTGAGTAGTTAAAAAGTTTCCCGAATGCTTGGGGCAGGTTTCTCTACAATAGTGAGATGCAATTACCTGTTCCTTCTTCTGATGCTTTGCTGGTGTCGCGTGCACTGGAGTCCCAGATTCGAGAAGAAATCCGTGCCAGCGAGCACTGGATTTCTTTTGCTCGTTTTATGGAGCTCGCGTTATACGCCAAGGACCTTGGTTATTACTCGGGGGTTGCGACCAAATTAGGTAAAGGTGGAGATTTTACAACCGCACCTGAAATGACGACGTTGTTTGGCGCCACCTTGGCGAGTTTCGCTGCGTCACTCAGCTTGCCTAAGCCGCTAAGGGTACTGGAGTTTGGCGCTGGTAGTGGCAAATTGGCGGAAGATTTTCTGCGTGCAGCGCGTGATTTGGGCTTGGAAGTTGCGGATTACTTCATTCTGGAGCTTTCCTCGGATTTGCGCGAACGTCAGCAGCAACGACTGTCAGGAGAGCCGCAGGTATCTTGGCTTGATATACCGCCTACCTCGTTTACGGGCCTGATTTTTTGTAATGAACTGCTCGATGCGATGCCCGTCCCTTTGATGGTTCGTAAGAGTAATCTGTGGTGGGAGCGGGGCGTAGCAATCGATGGTGACCAGTTTGTGTTTGTTGATAGACCGGTAGATCAATCTATTTGTGCTCACATACCCGAGGTGGCTGATCTGCCTGAGGGCTATTTAACGGAAGTTCACCCCCGACAGGAAGGTTTTGTACGTTTATTGGGGGATATGTTGCAAGCCGGTGAGGGTGGTCTGGCAGTCTTGATTGACTATGGTTTCCCGGCGCGCGAGTACTATTTGCCGCAACGTTCGGGCGGCACCTTGATGTGTCATTACCGGCACCATGCGCATGGTGATCCTTTTCTTCATGTCGGATTGCAGGACATTACAGCGCACGTTGATTTCACAGGATTAGAGCGAGCCGGTCAGGAGCATGGCCTAGAAGTGGCCGCTTATATGAGTCAGGCTGCTTTTTTACTTAGCGCTGGCTTGCCTCAATGGCTGGAAAAAATCCGGCCCGAGGATGCGGCCTTATGGCTACCGCTGGCGAATGCCGTTCAAAAGCTGACCTCGCCGGCTGAGATGGGTGAACTTTTCAAGGTTTTGCTGCTGTCTAGTCGGGTTGAGCTTTCGGACTCGCTAATAAATAGCGATCAGAGCTACAGACTATGATCAAATGTAAGTATTTACTCCGTTGGGTATCTTGATGATTCGATGGTTGGTGATCATTTTTCTTGTGCTGATGGTTTTTTCTTCCTTGCTACCTTGGCTGGAAAGATTGGGCATTGGTCGCTTGCCGGGTGACGTGAGATTTAGCCTTTTTGGCAAGAAGTTTTTTTTACCATTTGCGTCGACTATTTTGATTTCTTTGTTTGTGGCGTTGATATCTAGATTCATCTAAGGGGCTACATTGATCCGCTGGGTTTTGGCTATTTTCGTGTTATTTACCGTCTTTTACCCACTTTTACCGATTCTTGATAAATTTTGGGTGGGTAGGGTGCGGGGCGATTTCCGGTTCCGGTTCCGCGGAATTATCTTTTGTTTGCCTTTTGGTTCTACTTTTATCTGGTCCGTGGCGGCCTTTCTTGTGGCAACTATTGTTCGGCTCCTTTAAGTCCCAATTAGTTTGGCCAATACTCCTAATTTCTGAGGAAATCCTTGTGAAAACAAGGGTTACGGGATTAATCCAATTGACAAAACCATAGCCTTCCCCTATAGTGATTGGTTCCCTGCGGAGGGGTGGCCGAGTGGTTAATGGCAGCAGACTGTAAATCTGCCCTCTTGCGAGTACGCTGGTTCGAATCCAGCCCCCTCCACCAGGTAAAAGTTGTTGGCGGTTTTATGGAAGAGTTGAGCAGTGGCAGTGGCCGAGGTTGGTCGCCCTTGCGGGTGTAGCTCAATGGTAGAGCTGAAGCCTTCCAAGCTTATGACGAGGGTTCGATTCCCTTCACCCGCTCCATAGTTTTATGTTGGACGTGCTTCGGTTGATTGGGGCAGCGGGCAACGGTAAGGCCCTTGTAGCTCAGTGGTAGAGCACTCCCTTGGTAAGGGAGAGGCCACGTGTTCGATCCACGTCAAGGGCACCAGATTTTTTTAGTTTTGTCGTTTAAGTCAGGCGCGTGCCTGGACATTCTCATCAAATAGTTAGGAGCACAAGATGGCAAAAGGCAAGTTTGAGCGGACCAAACCGCACGTGAATGTGGGCACGATTGGTCATGTGGATCATGGCAAGACGACCTTAACGGCGGCGATTGCGACGGTGCTGTCGAAGAAGTTTGGTGGCGAGGCAAAGGCCTACGATCAGATTGATGCGGCGCCAGAAGAGAAAGCGCGCGGCATTACGATTAACACGGCACACGTTGAGTACGAGACGCAAAACCGTCACTACGCACACGTTGACTGCCCAGGCCACGCCGATTATGTGAAGAACATGATTACCGGTGCTGCGCAAATGGACGGCGCGATTTTGGTGT
>JBEGSP010000236.1:0-2928 GCA_041179845.1 Pseudomonadota bacterium | reverse complement strand
AAAGAATCAGCGGTTCTATACGCCTGCCGCCAAGGTGGGCAGCGACAAAACCATGCTGATTTATCACCATTTACGCAATTATGAACTCACCGAACTGAATAGCTACGCTGACTCATCCATGCCCGCCTCAATCGGCCACAAACGACCATCGACGGTAATTAGCGCCGTGCAAATTCGCTTACCCGGGAACAAATGAGCACACGCATCGCGGTAGCGACCTAGCTGTAATGCATAGTCTTCGCGCTGGCTTTCCAAAAAATTCCGTTTGTAATCCAGCACCCAAACAATTTCGCCTATCGTCACCAACCTATCAACCAGCGATAACTGTCCCTGATGAACTAGGGCCATCTCATTTCGTGCAAAATCATGCTGCGCTGGATTATAAAAATGCTCTAGTGATGGCTCAGAAAGAATATTTTCTGCCTGAACGCAAATTGCCTTCGCTTGTGCAGATGTACATCTCAGCCAATCAGCAACGAGACTCGGCTCAGGAACACGCACCGGCCAGACACCTTGGTTAGTCAACCTTTCCATCAAAGCGTGCAGCAAACTTCCTTCGAGGGTGGCGGCTGTGTCCTCATCCTCAGCCTTAGCCAAGCGCGCTGGAGGTAACTGCGGCGGCGCAAATAAAGGCAGCGTGAATTCTTTTTCATCACTACTTGCCGTGCTTTCAGTCAGATTGGGCGACACTGCATCTACAAAAGCAAATCTCTGATACCAGCTGTCGGCAGTGATTCCTTCATCTGCTTTATCGTTATAAATACCGCTGACAATCAATATTTTTTTGGCGCGCGTTATAGCAACGTATAACAAATTCCAATTTTCTTGCAAACGGAAATTCTCTTCAATCGCAAATAAATCGCGCCGCGCAAAACCACGTTCTTTAGTTTTTGCAAAAACAGATAAATGCGTTGGTGCTTCAGAATCTTGCGGCCATTCGCATAACACACCCAGATCATCGCGAAGAGAGTCGCTATTGTTGGCATCCATCATGACAACCACTTCCGCCTCCAAACCTTTAGCGCCGTGAATGGTCATGATACGAACCGCATCTAATGCGGCATCAATGGCCGCTTCATCGGGCGCCTCTTGTTCGCTGCTACGCTTTAGTTTATTCAAACGATCTAGAAAGCGTGCAATACTGGGATAACGCCCTGCATCCAGATCAAGCGCCAGCGCGAGGAATTCATACAGATTGCCCATGACTTGCGCGCGCACTGACGCTGATGTGGTACTTGCATAGCGCGCTGGCAATTCACCTTCGTGCATGATTTGATCAAGTAAATCATGTACTGGCAAATGTATTGCGGCTTGCTGCCAACCTTCCAATAATTTCACAGCTCGAGCTAGCGTTGCGTTGAGTGGTGGTTGTGGTGGTAGTTGTGTTTGAGCTGCTAGCAGTCGCTCCCACCAGCTGCCCTCACCCGTGCTGGCCAACCTAATTAAATCATCATCACTGGCGCCCATAATGGGTGACTTCAAAACATGCGCGAGTGCATGGTTATCAGCACTAACCGTTAACCAGCGCAGCAAGGCCATTAAATCAGCCACTTCTAATGCCTCTAACAAACCACCGCGCCGACTTGAAACAAACGGCACACCGGCTTCACGCAGACCGCGCTCGTATTCCATCAAATGCGTACGACTACGTACCAGTATCAATATCTGCGACCATTTGACAGGATTTGTTTTGTCCTCCCATGTCGCACGCGCTTGATGTAATGCCCTGCCTACTGCTCGCGCCTCATCAACCCGTCGACTATCCTCAGTTGCGGAAGGCAAAATAAGCAAGGGGTCGCGTAAGGCAAAGTCTGTATTTTTTTCTTCCGCTTGTGACTCCGTCTGCTCAGTCGCTTCCTTATCCATCTCTGATGTAGCTAACGGCAAACGCCAAACCTGCCCAATAAAATTTGACGCCGTTGTTTGCATTTCATACAGAGGATTAGCCTGCATGGATTGATTTAGAAAATCAACAATGCTCGTCGCATTACGATGCGTTTGACGCGTCGCTAAATCGACCGCCCCCATCGCTACTAATTTATCGCGCGCTGACTCAAACACACGCGGCTCTGCTCGACGAAAACGATAAATAGATTGTTTAGGATCTCCCACAATAAATACCGTTGGATGCGCGCTTTCATCACCATAGGCTTCCAACCACGCACGCACTATTTGCCATTGCAGTGGATTGGTATCTTGAAACTCATCGATCAAAATATGTCTGTACCGCGCATCCAATCGTGCCTGCATGTACGCGGCATGCGCGGGATCGGTGAGTAATTTCCACGTCAGCCATTCGAGATCTGAAAAATCTAGAACGCGTCGATCCGCTTTGATTTCTTGATAATGCTCAAGGCAGGCTGTGCCAATCGCAAACACCGCTTCATTTAACTGAATCACTTGAGGCTCGAAGCTGCGCTGGCGCAGCACTATCAATGCATTCGCCAGTGCTAGCCACGACTCGGCATACCAATCCCACTCATCGTCGCTTAAGGCGTTTTGCAAAGCTTGTGCTGTGGGAAGTGCACGAGGTGCATCAGCTTTAGTCAGAAGCAGGTTGTAGAGCGTTTCGAACTGTTCACTACTCGCTCCAGCCGTAATGCAGGATTCGATAGCGGTTGCATTTCTTTTTTGTGCAGGCGTGCCTTTACCTAATAGGGAAGACAAACGCAAAAATCGCTGACACAAAGATTCGTCTTCCCACAAACGTAATCGTGCATCGACTACGGCATCTTCGCCACACAACTGACGTAATTGTTCCAAGGGGTCGTTATTTTCAGTCGACACCCACCATTCAGCACGGCGCGCTACGAAGGCATCAATCAGCTTTTTACCTGTGGTGTCGCCTGCGATCTCATAGATCGTCATCAAGGCATCTCGCAACTTGCTTTGCTTGGGCTGATTCAGCGAGTACATAAATCGCACCCA
>JBEGSP010000235.1:0-7470 GCA_041179845.1 Pseudomonadota bacterium | reverse complement strand
TCTCTAAAAGGTCGAGTAAGGTTGAGGCGTCGTTAACACTGATGTATCCGTGTTTTTCAATCATTGAAAAAACTTCGTTGACTTCTTTATCACTTAATTTTTTTTGGTCTACTAGAGAATTAGCGATCACTCGCATCATAGTTATTGCTCGTTTAGTGGTTAAATTTTTGTTTTCCACTTTTCTTCCTTCTAGCGCACTGTCTTTCTTCTTTGTTTTTCTATCGACTTTAGTTGAGATATAAAAACTTAGCTCATCAGTTTTTTTGATTTCTCCAACACGAATGCGGGCTTTTGAATTTGATTCAATATCAAAACTTTCACCATACTTTTTTATTTTTGCAAGAAAATTGATGGCATTCGATAAATCAAAATCTGCTTTTTTGGTCCTGAGATTAAGCTTTTCTGGTCTTGATTCAGGAGTTTTATTTTTTGTATTTGTGGGTTTTGTTTCTGCTTTTTCTTGAAGTTTAGTTTTTTCAGTCGTCTTTAGCGGCTTACTTTTTCCCGCATTGGTTTCTTTAGGCGACTCGGTTTTTTGAGATTGTTGTGCACGAGTAGACGAAATGGTTTCGGCTGGTTTGTTGCTGTCGCTAGTTTTATTCCAGATCGGTTCTAGTTTTCTCAGATCGGTAATTAGATTGGGTACCTTTATGTCATGGTTGATGCAATGAGATTTTTTTGCCTTTATGTTCCCTAAGACTTTATTAATTGTTTCCTTTTCTTCTTGGGAGTTGGATTTTTCTAACTCAGAGGTAAGAATTTTTTCTATCGTTTTAATGACCAAGACTCTGGCTGATACTCTTTGTGGATTAGCGGCTGCTTTGACTATCCCTCCCGCTGATGTTTTTTTATTGTAAATTTTTAGTGTTATTCCCTTGCGGCCTTCGTCGTATGCACGAATCGGGAGGTCAGCATTTTGTCCCTTGCCGGTGGTTAGTTCGCTCAATTGGTAAAACAAGTCTTTTGAACTGGTGTCTTGGGAGACTAGAAATTCTGTCTTTCCCCGAGCGGATGTAGCAATCGTCATATGTTTCCTTATTCAATATGAAAATATTTTCAAAAAGAAATTTATTTGTATTTCCGAGACAAATTTTTCTCTAAAAGTCGCTTTTTCAATGAATGTGTGACGAAAGTGAACTAAAAGTTTTCTGATTAGATAATTAATTTGCGTTCAGCCAGAAAATGGCTGACCTTCAGAATTACTAGTCTCGAGCCGATTCATTGGACTGATACTTGGAAATGGCTTAGTTCCGCTGAGAAAGCAGATGGGCCCAGCATAAAAGCGATGAAGAATCCCGAAAAATACTTGCTCGACATCATTGACCGTCATCAGCCCAAGCGGCTGAAGGGACAGTCGGCGCGCATTATTCGACTGGAGTCCGAGCTTCAGAGTTGGGCGCAAGATTGCTTCATGGGTATTCACGAATCAGGTTCGCATGCACGGGGTACTGCTACCTCGGTGTCGTCGAATGTGAAGCTGCTGCTCTTGTTGTCGAATACCTGCCATCGCAATGCCGGTGGCATACGTTCATGCTTTGAATCCTTGCATGGCTATTTGATTGAGCGCTACCGCGATGTTAAGAAACATCGAGTCTCATTGCGCCTGCGATTAAACGGTATGGATATTGATATCACGCCGGCCCGTATGAAAATGGGTGATCCTGATCTCCATACGTTGTATCAGCCAGAGGATGGAAAAATTTTAGAGACCAGCATCTTGCAGCACACGGATGATGCGCAGGCAGCCGCTAGAGCCGCGGAGACGAAACTACTTAAGATTTGGTTTGATCAGCACGACATTCAGTGGCCCGCGATTTATGTTGATTATCTGGTGCCGACCAAGCTGCTAGCGAATATCAAGCCTGAAAAAGATACCTTGGCTTTGAATTTTATGCACATGATTCGTCAGGTGGCTAAGCGCGACTTCAATCCGCTTTTAGAGGACTTTGAAGATCCGGCAAATAACGAGAACCTGTTATCCGAGCTGATGTCAGATCAAGACAAACGGGTAGCCATCAAGGCAGCGCAGCAGGCGCTCATGGCACGCACTATTGAGGGCGTCATTGAGGCGTAATCGTGGCTTAGTATTCTAAGTTCAGCGTCCTGATGTGTGAGTGTTCGGATAACGGCTGGGTTTTACTAAGGTGATAGCGCTGAGCTGATTTGCTTAGTAATCAGTCTCTTAGCTCATGGGCATAGGCTACGCGAGTGCTATACTGCGCGCTTAACCCAATTCCCCCTGATGACTGATATAACTACTGATCAAACGGCTGACGATAGCTCGGCCACACCTCCCCGATTCGATGATTTCGGCCTCGCACCGCCCATCATGCAGGCGCTTGCTGAACAAGGCTATGTTCATCCCACGCCGATTCAAGCTAAAGCTATACCTATTGTGCTGCAAGGCCACGATGTTATGGGCGCAGCGCAGACGGGTACCGGCAAAACAGCCAGCTTTTCGCTGCCTATCATTCAACGGTTAATGGCGCATGCCAATACCAGTGCTTCACCGGCGCGGCATCCGGTGCGTGCTCTGGTGTTAACGCCTACGCGTGAGTTGGCCGATCAGGTTGCTGAAAATGTGAAAGCGTATTCGCGTCACACACCGCTTCGTTCGACCGTCGTCTTTGGTGGCGTTGACATGACACCGCAGACCGCTGCTTTGCGTTCAGGCGTTGAAATTCTGATCGCAACTCCGGGACGCTTGTTAGATCATGTGCAGCAAAAGACATTGAATCTATCGCAGACTGAAATTTTTGTGATGGATGAAGCTGATCGCATGTTGGACATGGGTTTCTTGCCTGACCTGCAGCGCATCATTAATTTACTGCCTAAGCAGCGACAAAATTTAATGTTCTCGGCGACCTTTTCGCCAGAGATTAAAAAACTCGCGGCAAGTTTTCTTGATAAACCCGTACTGATTGAAGTTGCACGTAGCAACGCAACCGCCGATCGTGTGACGCAGGTGGTTTACCGAGTTGATGAAGAAGACAAGCGAGATGCAGTTGTTCATCTTCTGCGTGGACGTGATTTAAAGCAGGTATTGATTTTTTCAAACACTAAGATTGGTGCATCGCGTTTGTCGCGTGAATTAGAGCGGCACGGTATCAAGGCGGCGCCTATTCATGGTGATAAAACTCAAAATGAGCGCATGGCAGCATTAGAAGCCTTCAAGAACGGCAGTATCGATGTGTTGGTGGCGACTGATGTAGCTGCTCGTGGTTTAGATATTGCAGAGTTACCTTGTGTGATCAACTACGATTTACCGTATAGCGCCGAAGACTATGTGCACCGGATTGGCCGCACTGGTCGCGCTGGCGCGTCAGGTGATGCATGGTCATTATGTTCCGATAAAGATGTTCGCTTGTTGGTAGATATAGAGAAGCTGATACGTCAGAAATTAACGCCGGTTGAGTTGGTGGGTTTTGAAGGCCGTAGTGCTCGTCACCCAGATGGTAAAAATCATACAGAGCGAAGCGAACGACGACCTTCTGATCGCGGCGATCGGGCAGCATCTGATCGATCCAGGCCTGCATCAGCACCGGCTCCGCGCAGAGAGAAAATAGATCCCTGGTTTCTCAAACCTTACGAACCTTCGGAACCAACACAAGCTCAAACAGAACCTGTGCTTTCAAAAAGTAGTAAGACTGAACCACCTTTACGCCGTGCTGCGTTATTGGGTGGCGGTGGTAATAAAACGTAATTCAGTCACCAAAGCGCCGTGCCCATGCGGGTACGGCCGCATCATAAAAAGTCTGCACTGAACTAATCGCCTCTGCTGTGATATCCAGTTCGAGTGCTTTTGCTGCTGCTAGCAATGTACTCACTGGCTGTGAGGTATCCAGCGCTTGTGCTCCCGTTTGCTTAGATAATTTTTCTCCGCGGTCATTGGTGATGACTGGTACATGAAGATAATCCGGAGTTTTTTTATTCAGCAGCCGTTGCAAGTAGATTTGTCGTGCTGTCGATTCCAATAAATCTGCACCTCGTACCACGTGAGTAATTTCTTGATCAGCATCGTCAATGACAACCGCCAGTTGATATGCCCAAAATCCATCAGCGCGACGCAATACAAAATCACCGACTGAGGCAGATAATGATTCGCGCACAGGTCCTTGCCAACGATCGTTAAATTCGATTTCATCCAAAGTATCGCCAGTATTCGGAACGCGTAGCCGCCACGTACGTGCGCTTCGTCCTTCAGCTAATCCAGTGCGACACGTGCCCGGATAGATCGCTGCACCATCGGATGAGAGGCTGACACGAGAATCGGTAATTTCTTTACGACTGCATGCGCAGGGATAAACCTTATTTTTTAATTCAAAAAACGCAGCTTCATAACGAGATTTTCGTTGGCTTTGCCAGAAGATAGTTTCATCGGATTGCATACCTAAAGCTGCCAAGGTGTGAATGATATCTTCGGCAGCTCCTGTAACAGTGCGCGTTTCATCGATATCTTCAATACGAATCAGCCAACGTCCCTGATGAGCGCGCGCATCCAGATAGCTCGCGAGTGCAGCAACTAATGATCCCGCATGCAGTGGTCCCGTAGGAGAGGGGGCAAACCGACCAATGTAAGACAAGACAGACCTTTATTTAAAAATAGTGTTAATCAGGTCAAGAGTAACTCAGCTTGTGGAGCGGATTCATCATCATTAGCCTGCGGTTTGGAGAGCGAGCCTACGCGTACACCCAGCAAACGCAATCGCTTATCTAAGGCCACGCGCTTTAAACATTCACCTGCAGCGCGTCGTATTTCATTCGCATCATCCGTGGGGGAAGCCAGGGTGATATCGCGAGTCAATGTACGAAAATCTTCATAGCGAAGTTTGATGCCAACTGTTTTACCCACATAGGCTTTGCGTTTTAAATCTGCGGCGACACGTGTGCATAAATTAGTAAAAGCTTCTGACAAGGTAGACCGATCTAGTTTGGCATGCAGGTCGCGTTCGAACGTGGTTTCGCGGCTGATTGATTTCGGTTCAGAGCGAGTGACTACGGGCCGCTGATCAATGCCGTGGGCTGCTTGATGCAACCATGGACCATAGTTGCGCCCGAAATGCTCTATCAGTAATGATTGTTCTGCCTTAGCTAATTCACCGATCAATTGAATTCCCAGCGAGGATAATTTTTCACTAGCCTTCGGACCGATACCATTAATTTTTCTAACGGACATGGGCCAGATGCGTGTTTCCAGATCAGCCATAGTCAAAACGGTGATGCTATCGGGCTTATCGAGTTCAGAGCAAATTTTTGCCAGTAACTTATTCGGAGCGACGCCGATAGAGCAGCTTAATCCGGTGGCAGCAGTGACGGCATGTTTAACTTTTTTTGCTAATTCAATGGTTGATTCTGCGTGTTCGGTGAAATCAACATAAATTTCATCAATCCCGCGATCTTCGATGGTCGGTGCGATATCTGCAACGGCTTGTTTGAACAAACGAGAATAATGTCGATACGCGTCGAAATCTGCGGGAAGCAAAATAGCTTCGGGGGCGAGTTTGGCGGCTTTCATCATACCCATCGCAGAAAAAACACCCAATGCTCGTGCTTCATAGGTGGATGTCGTCACTACACCGCGGCCGACATAATCACGTAATTTAGAATAAATGCGAATGCCATCTGCACCGATCGCCGGATGATTGGCGGTTCGACCGCCGATAACGACCGGCTGACCTTTGAGTTCCGGGTAGCGTAATAATTCGACGGACGCATAGAACGCATCCATGTCGAGATGGGCGATGCGGCGAGTTAAAAGTGTCACCGCGTGAATTCCAATAGGTACTTAGGCGGCCTGTGCAACGTTAGCGCAATGAGGACATGACACGCCCTCAACATACAAAGGAGACAGTTGTTCACGGGGTGTCACCACCGCGCGACACGCAAAACATTGGCGTGTTTCTGTTTCTTCCAGATTAGGATTGAGCGCGGTACGGTGATCAAAAACAAAGCAATCACCTTGGTAGTGCGCACCACCCACGTCTTCAAAGTAGCGCAGGATGCCGCCCTCTAGTTGATACACACTTTGATAGCCGATATTTTTCATGTGAATAGCGGCTTTTTCACAGCGTATACCGCCAGTGCAAAAAGTCACGATGGTTTTATCGTTCAGCTCATCCTTATGTTTTTCTATTACTTCAGGAAATTCGCTAAATTTTGTGATGCGATAATCAATGGTGTTTTCGAACGTACCTACATCAACTTCAAACGCATTGCGCGTATCGACCATCACTACCGGCCGGCCAGTATCGTCCTTGCCATTATCCAGCCAGCGCTTGAGATCGGCGGCGCTGACTGCGGGCGCGCGACCTAGCTCGGGCTTGATCAAGGGGTGCTTCATGGTGATGATTTCGCGTTTCAATCGCACCAGCATGCGGTTGAAAGGTTGCTTTTCCGAGAAGCTTTCTTTGACTTCAATATCCGTAAAGCGCAGGTCGCTGCGCAGCCAGCTAAGAAACTGATCAATACCCTCGCGGGCACCCGCCAAAAACAGATTAATCCCTTCGGGCGACAGAAGAATGGTGCCTTTTAGCTCCAATTCCGCGCAGATAGCCTGAAAGTGTGGGCGTTGCGCTTCGGTATCGTCGAACGTAATAAATTTATAAGCGGCGATATTAACGATAGGGGTAGCTGACTGCATATGAAAAACCCTGTGAATTCAAGGACAAACAATATTATAAGCGCCACACATAGCAAATTTCACACTGATTTAAGCGATCGTAGCCACCCTCCCAAAGGGTAAAATACGACTATGGGCACACCGCAATTTATTCACCTCCGTTTGCATTCCGAATTTTCCATCGCGGATGGATTGGTACGCATCGACGATTTGGTCCAGGCTGCTGCAGCCGATCAGCAGGCAGCGATTGCTGTTACGGATTTAGCCAATGTATTTGGCATGGTGAAGTTCTATACCGAAGCACGTTCTAAAGGTATCAAGCCAATTATTGGCTGCGATGTTTGGATTACCAATGAAGACGAGCGCGAAAAGCCATTTCGATTGCTCTTGTTGGTTAAAAATCATAGCGGTTACCTACAATTGTGCGATTTGCTGTCACGCGCTTGGCTGACTAATCAACACCGCGGCCGTGCAGAGATTCGTATCGACTGGTTGCAATCGCTTGAGCAAAAAGACGGCATGATTGCGCTGTCAGGATTTCACTTAGGTGATATTGGTGTCGCGCTGGAAAATGGCAACACTGAATTAGCTGAACGCTGCGCGCAACGCTGGGAAGCTATTTTCCCTGGAAATTTTTATATTGAAATTCAGCGTAGCGGTAACCCTCGTTTAGAAAATCTGTTACGCCGCTTAACGCATCTGGCAGCTAAGTTCGGCCTGCCGGTTGTAGCCACGCATCCTGTGCAATTTATTAAGCCCGAAGAATTTACAGCGCATGAGGCACGCACGTGTATTTCTGAAGGTGAAATTCTCGCCAACACGCGTCGTCCTAAGCGTTTCACTGCAGAGCA